>JANNFT010000014.1:0-2334 GCA_031380185.1 Pseudomonadota bacterium | reverse complement strand
GTGCCGGGGTTGTCGAAGCGTCCCCAGGTCGGAATGGTATCGCCAACGCTCGGATAAATGGGAGCGGTTGGCGCGGTCGTGGTAAATCTGGAGCCGTTGAAAAACTGGATGGACTGGGTGGCGCGATAGGCGAAGCCCGGGGGCAACGTGTCCTGTACCCGTAGGAAAATTGAATCGGCGGACTGGCCTGCTGAACCGACGGTGATCTGGTAGGTGGCGATACCGCCGACGGTAATGTTCGGCGTTAAATTGGTCTTGGAAACAATAGTATGCGCATGTGCTTGGCTGGATACACCGATTACTAAAGGCAGCGTCCAAAGCAGCGCCGGCAGAATCTTCCGGGCGCTTCGTTCCGCACGACGGAGGGTTTGCGTAAGCCTTTTGATCAGGTGTTGAGCCATTGCGTGTATTTCCCGGCCTTCGCGAGGCATGTATCAGTTCGGCAGCGAGCCGTAAGGGCCAGGTTTTGCGCCGCTGGATTAGTATGGCACGGTCTGCCGGATTTTTAGTCGTTTATGGGACTGGGTTCCGTCCAAAACGGCGACGCGGTTGTTAGACTTTCGCGGTTTTCGCCAAAATCCCCGCTGCGAAAGCGCTATCACTTGCGAGAAGTCAGTCTGGGCACCGAGGATACTCTGAGCCAGCAGCCACTGCAACAAGCCCGATCCGGGTGCGTCGCAACACAATCCTTTTTGGGATGCCGATGATACGGTTCGTTTTTCTCCAAGAATGTCATTAAACCTTCATCGATTTGTCATAATCGATCACTAGACTTCAGCGATGCGGTCAATTATTGACCGAGTAGCAGGAGTCAGTAGTGACTGTACCCAATCCGCCCCACGGCGGTGTCCTGATGGAGCGGCTGGTGTCACCGGTCGATGCTGGCGTCTGGCGGAAAGAGAAAAAATTTAAGGGTCTCTGGCCACTAACGCTGCGGCAGTTATGTGATCTGGAACTGATCATGAATGGCGGGTTTTCCCCTCTGACGGGATTCATGACACGGGTCGATTACGATGGCGTGGTTTCCCGCATGCGAATGCAGGATGGAACCCTGTGGCCAATTCCCATTACGCTTGATGTCGCCGATGAGTTTGCCGACAAAATTGCCGTTGGCGACGCCATTGGCCTAACGGACGCCGAAGGCGCGTTACTTGCGGCTTTGGAGATCGAAGCTCTGTGGCAGCCTGACTTGCATCAGGAGGCCGTCAATGTCTACCAAACCCAGGATGTCGCGCACAGTGGCGTTGCGCGACTGTTATCGCGCAATCACAAAAACTACGTCGGCGGCCGCAACTATGGCCTCGAGATGCCGCAGCATTTTGACTTTCCGCATTTGCGCCATACGCCGCGGCAGCTTCGCGAAGTGATGGCGCGACTCGGCTGGTCGCGAGTGGTGGCATTTCAAACACGCAATCCGATGCATCGAGCGCATGTCGAACTCACCCGCCGTGCAGCCGTAGCGGTCGACGCCAAAGTGTTGTTACATCCCGTTGTCGGCGAGACCCAAGCCGATGACATCGATCACTACACCCGCATGCGTTGCTACGAGCATGTGCAGCGCCGCCACACCGGGGCCGCGATGCTGTTGTCGATGCTGCCGCTGGCGATGCGCATGGCGGGCCCGCGAGAAGCATTGCTGCACGCCATCATCCGCAAGAACTACGGTTGTACCCATTTGATCGTCGGCCGCGATCATGCTGCGCCGAAGGGGGATTTTTATTCGCCCTATGCGGCGCAAGAGTCGGTTGCCCAGCATGAAGATGAACTTGGAATCAAAATGGTTCCGTTTCAGGAACTGCTCTATGTGAAGGAACTGGATAGGTTTCTTGCACAGGATGAATTGGCGCCCGAACAAACGGCGTTGAGCGCATCGGGTTCCGAATTGCGGCGCCGCTTGAAAGATCAACTGCCGATTCCGTCCTGGCTGGCCTATCCTGAAGTCATCGACGAATTACGTCGCGCTCATCCTTCGCGCGAAAAGCGCGGCGTGACGATCTTCTTCACCGGCTTTTCCGGCGCCGGTAAATCAACTATTGCGAAGGCGCTGTTGGCGCGGCTTATGGCTAGCGGCGGCCGCTCGGTGACGTTGCTGGACGGCGATATTGTGCGGCAACATTTATCGAGCGAGTTAGGCTTTTCACGAGCCCATCGCGATTTGAATATTTTGCGGATTGGTTTTGTCGCAAGTGAAATTACCAAACACGGCGGCATAGCGATTTGCGCGCCGATCGCGCCATACGCGGCAACGCGGCGGAAAGTCCGTGAGATAGTCGAACAGCAGGGCACGTTTATCGAAGTGTACGTCTCGACGTCACTTGAGGTATGTGAAGCGCG
>JANNFT010000496.1:0-2206 GCA_031380185.1 Pseudomonadota bacterium | reverse complement strand
GGGCGTATCCCGATCGTCTCTTGGCTGCGCGACCAGGCAAACGAATCGCTCATCCATGCACAACAGGTGGGCGAATGGATTACCCATCTCGGCGCCTATCCGTCGCTCGAAATTGGGCCCCTGCTCGATACCCACAAGTTCGATATTGGCGACATCCTGCGCGAATCGTTGCAAGCCGAAGGCGCGGCTTTGGAGCTGTATCGGAAACTGCTCGATTTGGCGCGCGACAGTAGCGTGCCGCTCGAAGAGTTCGCGCGCCAAATGATCAGTCTCGAAGAGTTGCACGCAGGCGAGGTCGACAAGATGTTGCGCAAGCCTGGCCAACTGGCCGCTTTCGCCTCGCGTCAGCCGTAAGGAAGCTCTGAATAAGTTCGATTTCTAAGTGAGACAAGGCGCGAGCAAAAAATTTCGACGCAGCATAGGGATGATATGTAAGGAGATATTTTTTGTGAGTAACGCAGTATCACGACGAAATCGGATTTATACATAGCTTCCTTAGTGTCTAGCAACCGGTTAGGATGAAGGTGCCATGATTACGAATCACGAATTAGTTATTTTGGTCGAAGATATCCCAGCCGAAAATCTCAAGGCAGGCGATGCAGGCAGCGTGGTTGGCGCCGATCAGGGTAAGGGCTCCGTTGACGTTGAGTTCTTCTCGCCTGATGGCGAGACGTCGCGCATTGTGACGGTGCCCGCGGAGCATCTAGCGTTACACGATGAATCAAGGCGAGGCTCAACTGCCGCAGCACGCGGCGGTGGCGCGCACCGCAGGCAAGTCGAAGCCAATGGCATAACCGTGCAGTACGAATTGAGCGGCGCCGAGGAAGCGCCGGTGGTCATGCTTTGTCATTCGCTTGGCGCCACGCTGGACATGTGGGACGCGCAAATGGGTCCACTCACTCAGCGTTACGGCGTGCTGCGTTACGACTTGCGCGGCCACGGCGGCACCGATGCGCCCAGCGGTCCTTACACTTTTGATATGCTGGCCGACGACGCACTGGCTCTGCTGGACGTGCTAGGCATTCATTCTTGTCACTTCGTCGGGCTTTCGCTCGGCGGCATGGTTGGACAGGCGCTCGCGTTGCGCCAGGCACAGCCGCTGATAAGCTTGGCATTGTGCGCCACGTCGAGCCGTATTGCGCCCGAGGCGCAGGCCATTTGGGACGAGCGGATCAACACTGCCAAGTGCCAAGGTATGTCCGCTATCGCGCCTGCCACACTCGATCGATGGCTGTCACAGGATTTTCAGCAGCGCGCACCAGAGGAAGCTAAGCGTATCCGGCAGATGATCGAGGCCACCCCGGTCGACGGCTTTGTGGGCTGTGCCCAAGCAATTCGCAGCCTCAATTTTACCGAGCGGGTGAAAGGCATCGATTTGCCGACACTTGTACTGGTAGGGAAGGATGATCCCAGCACGCCGGTGGCCGCCTCCGAAGTCATTCAGCGTGAGATCAAGGGCGCGACGCTAGTGGTGCTGGACCGCGCCATGCACTTATGCAACATCGAGCAAGCGCAGGCCTTTAACGATTCGCTGCGCGAGTTTTTGGATAAGTTAGAACCCGGTCACCACTACGCCGGGCATTGATGGTTGGCGAAAAGGGGCGTTTAAAATCCCTATTCGCTCACGGTTTCTATTTGCGCGAGGGCTTCGTCATTCGCGGGTTTCATTTTTTCAAGATTCGGTAGCAGACCAGCCCGCCTTGCGCCTCATGACGCTGGTTCGCATAGCCCTGAGCGTTCTGCTGATCGCCGCGGCCGCCGCGGACGATGAATTCGCTGGCGGCCGCATACGGATGGTCGAGGAAATCGCACTGCTGGCGCGCGAACCCGGCGTCGAAACGGGCCGCCGCGAACTCGACTCCCGAGTCATGGCGGTGATGGCGAAGACGCCTCGCCACCGCTTCGTGCCGCCGCAAGAAGAGAAGAACGCCTATCAGAATCGCCCGCTTCCCATCGGCTACGGCCAGACGATTTCTCAACCCTACATCGTCGCGCTGATGACGGACCTCATGCACCTGCGTTCCGGTGACACGGTGCTGGAGATCGGCACCGGCTCCGGTTACCAGGCGGCGATCCTGGCCGGGCTGGCCCAAGCGGTTTACACCATCGAGATCGTCGAGCCCCTTGGGCGGCAAGCCGAAAACCGCTTTAAGGCGCTGGGCTACGGCAACGTGACGGTGCGCGTGGGCGACGGCTACCAAGGATG
>JANNFT010000493.1:0-1856 GCA_031380185.1 Pseudomonadota bacterium | reverse complement strand
CAAAGGTGCGCTCGCGGCCGTGCCAGGTTTCAATTTTTAACAATTCTTCGAGCAAGCGGCGCGGCGGCAATTCTGTTTCGACCGACGCAACGGCATTAACGAAATCCGGCTGATTCATGTAGCCCCACGGAGCACTGGCGTAGAGGGAAGATGTCTGCAATAACTGCGTGGACTCAATCTCATCGAGTTCCGCAAAGGCGTCTTGGATCTGCAATTTAGGATTATCTAAATTAGAACCCAAGGCGATATACGCAATCGTTTTCACGCCACATCGACCGCACCGGCCACCGGACTTTTGCGTTTGCGGCGGCGGCGTTTTTTTGTCCCCGGCTCGGCGGTTTCAGTCAGCAACATGTTGCTGCGCTCGTCTTCATCGACCGCTTGGAATTTCTCCCACCAATCGCCAAGTTCGGCGTCGAGTTCACCACTTTGGCAGCGCAACAACAAAAAATCATAGCCGGCGCGAAAGCGTGGATGACTCACTAAGCGAAATGGCTTGGAGCCGGAGCGATCCAAAAAGCGCGGTTGCAATTGCCATATCTCATTCATCACAGCGTCAAAGCGACGTGGGATGTTGAGTTGCGCCGATTGCTGCTTTAACACATCCTCCATCGCCTGATGCAGCGCCAACGGTCTGCGCATGCCTTGCTTCAGATTGGCGTCCCAGGCGGCAAGCACTTCGTGCCACAACAAAGTTGCAAATAAAAATCCCGGCGAGACAGTCTTGTCTTGTTGGATGCGCAAATCGGTTTGCTCCAAAGCAAGTTTGACGAAGCGCTCACCCATCGGTTGCTCCAGAATCACGTCGAGCAGCGGCAACAGTCCATGATGCAAACCTTCCGTGCGCAAGGTCGTCACACACGCCCAGGCATAGCCGGACAAAAGCAACTTCATCATCTCGTCGAACAAGCGTGACTTCGGCACGTTCTTGAGCAAATCCGCCATCTCGAAAATCGGTTTTTGCGTCGGTCCATCGATAGTAAATCCGAGCTTGGCGGCAAAGCGCGCGGCGCGCAACATGCGAACCGGATCTTCGCGATAACGTGTCGCCGGATCGCCGATCATGCGCAATTTTTTCGCGCGAATGTCGGCGACGCCGTGATGGAAGTCCCAAACCTCTTCGGTAGCAGGATCGTAGAACAACGCGTTGGCGGTGAAGTCGCGGCGCGAAGCATCTTCCGCTTGGTTGCCGAAAACGTTATCGCGCAACAAGCGGCCGTGTTCGTCGGCGCGCATTTCGTCGCGGCCGTTTTCGCCTTCGGCAATCGGCACGGACATGGCGCGAAACGTCGATACCTCAACCGTTTCGTTGCCGCACAGTGCGTGCACGATTTGAAAGCGACGGCCGATAATGCGCGAGCGGCGGATCGCAGCTTTGACTTGTTCCGGCGTTGCATCGGTTGCGACGTCAAAATCTTTCGGCGCACGACCGGTGAGTAAATCGCGCACTGCGCCGCCGACGACGAATGCTTGATAGCCCGCTTGCTGCAATTGGCTGGTGGTGCGCAATGCGCAGGCGCTTATCATCTGGCGTTGAATGCCGTGTTCGGCGACCTTCAAAATACGTGGTTTCGATTTTTTTTGATCGGATGATTTTTGCTCCTTGCCAAACATCCGCCGAATGAATTTTTTTATCATAAGGGTAAGGAGAATTCGAAGCTTGCCATTGAGCAGGAATATAACTGAGCCAAATTAGTTTTTGTGATCAAGGATTGGGCGCTGCCGAAGCGGCTGGTGCCGTCATCATAAAGCATGAGAGCGTGGTCGCAAAATTGACTCGCCCACAGGCTATCGTGCAAGACGATGATGACGATCTTGCGTTCGTCGCGGGCGAGCGCGCGAAAACATTGCAAAAC
>JANNFT010000350.1:0-11848 GCA_031380185.1 Pseudomonadota bacterium | reverse complement strand
CCGGTATTGATCAATATCCTGTTCCCGAGCCCCGCGCCAACCACGCCGCCGGCTGTACCGCGCAACGACCTGGTTCAAGTGTTCCTGACCGGTGTTCCCACGTTGAACCAACCGACCGTCTGCGGTACTAACTGCGCACCGAGTGAAATGCTGCGGCTGAACACGTCGACCGCGGCTACCCTGCGCGCTGCGCAGAAAGACCTCGGCGTAATCGGCGGCGATAACGCGGGCTTCCCCAACGGCCGTCGCCCCATCGACGATGTGATCGATATCGCCTTGCGGGCGGCGCTGGGTGTCTTGAATCCTGCCGGCCCCAACCATCCGGCCGCCGCCGACCTAGCCACCGACGGCACGCAACTACCCGGCGCCGCCGCTAGCCAGGGCGCAGTCGATTTCGGCACGAGTTTCCCGTATCTCAACGTGCCGCTCGCCAGCTCACCGGCGATTCAATAACGCGACGAGGACAACATCATGAAACTGAAAACCTTGCTTGCGGTTATGTTGTTGGCGCTTGCAGCCGCTTGCGGCGGTGGGGGCGGCGGTGGCAACACGCCGGCGCCCTCTGCCTCCGAGGCCTTTGTCGCCAGCGTGCAGACAGTCGCCAATAGTTCGGCGGATGAGGCTGAACCCCTTGATATCAGCGGCACGCCAGAAGCGAGCGATGACGGCGTAGAACCGTCGGCAATTTAACGAGAACAGGGGTGCGCCACCAGGCGCACCCTGCTTGCTTCTCCAAGAGGTATGCCATGAGAATAAGCATCCACGGGGTGGCCTTGGGCCACGGGGTGGCCTGGGGCCATGCGGTTACTGGCTTAGTGCTAATCGCGATTTCAAGTTGGGTCTGCGCCAAACCGTATACACCCGCCAATGACAACGTCATTCTTGAACGCCTACCTTACAAAGCAGGCGACGCCAGCCAGCGCGAGTTGCGCCGCTTGAGCCAGGCGTTACGCGATGCACCGGACAACGCCGAACTCGCGGTAGATCTGGCGCGACGCCACATCGAGCAAGGCCGCGCGACATCCGACCCGCGCTTCTTCGGTTACGCCCGCGCGGCGCTCAGCCGCTGGTGGGAAGCAAGCGATGCGCCCGTTGAAATTCTAGTCTTACGCGCGACGTTGCATCAAAATCAGCATCGATTCGATCAAGCGCTAATCGATCTTAACCGCGCGTTGCGGCGCGCGCCGAATAACGCTCAAGCGCGGCTCACCAAGGCGGTGGTGCTGCAAGTGCGCGGCGAGTTTACCGCGGCATTGCAAGAGTGCCGCAAGTTGGCGCGGCTCGCCGATCCCGTGGTCGTGACGACCTGCATCGCCGCTGTGCAAAGTTTGAATGGCGAACTGAAATCAAGCTACCAACGACTAAATCGCATCGCCGATCAATTAGATCGCCAAGCGCCGGTGCTGCGCGCTTGGGTGCTTTCGTACCTGGCCGACATGGCGACGCGCTTGGGTGACGCGCAAGCGGCTGAATCCCACTATCGCGCTGCGTTGGCAGCGGATCCGAACGACGCGTTTTTGCTCGCTGCCTATGCTGATTTGCTGCTCGACTTAAAGCGCCCGCAAGAAGTCATCACGCTACTCAAAGGACAACAGCGCGCCGATGGACTGTTGCTGCGACTAGCCTTAGCGCAACGGGTCGCCGGCGACGAAACATGGCGTGAATCGCGTGACATGCTGCAAGCGAGATTCACTGCGGCGAAATTGCGTAACGATCGCGTCCACTTGCGCGAGGAAGCACGCTTCACGCTGCAACTTTTGGATCAAGCGGAAAACGCACTGGCGCTTGCGCAAGAGAATTGGACGATTCAAAAAGAGCCGGCCGATGCGCGCTTGGTGTTGGACGCAGCGCGCGCCGCGAAGCAGCCGAAAGGATCCGCCGAAGTACGCGAATGGCTTGCCGCGAAACGACTGGAGGATGTCGGATTCGGGCCGGTGTAAAGCTGCAACACTTCTCAAATTATCATTTAATCGTAGGGAATGAAAATCGTGTCGTTTTGCTGCCGTTTAGCATAATCTCGCTCAGGAAAAGTGCGGCGCGACTCAGAATGGTAAAATCACGTTTTCCCAGCTTGAGGCAACAAACGAATGAAAGCCCTCGTCGCGGTAAAGCGTGTGATCGATTACAACGTCAAGGCGCGGGTCAAAGCCGATGGTTCCGGCGTTGATTTGGCGAACGTGAAAATGTCTATGAATCCCTTCGATGAGATCGCCGTCGAAGAGGCGATCCGGCTCAAAGAAAAAGGTGTCGTGACAGAAATCGTTGCGGTTTCGTTGGGCGTCTTACAGTGTCAAGAGACATTGCGCACAGCGTTGGCGATGGGCGCGGATCGCGCGATTCTTGTTGAGAGCGATGCGGAGTTGCAACCGCTCGCGGTCGCGAAATTATTGAAGGCGGTTGCGGACAAGGAAGCGCCGCAACTGATCATTCTCGGTAAGCAGGCGATCGACGATGATTCAAACCAAACCGGGCAAATGCTTGCGGCGTTGCTCGGTTGGTCGCAAGCGACGTTCGCGTCCAAAGTCGAAATCAGCGCCGGCATCGCCAAAGTGACGCGCGAAGTGGACGGTGGCTTGGAGACGATCGCCGTTAAACTCCCGGCGGTCATCACTAGCGATTTGCGTCTGAATGAGCCGCGTTATGCGACCTTGCCGAACATCATGAAAGCGAAGAAAAAACAACTCGACGTGGTCAAGCCCGTCGATCTTGGTGTCGACGTGACGCCGCACCTGACGACATTGAAAGTTGTCGAGCCGCCCAAACGCAAGGGCGGCGTGATGGTGAAAGACGTCGCCGAACTCGTGGCGAAACTTAAAAACGAAGCGAAGGTGATTTAATGGCGATTCTTATCATTGCAGAGCACGATAACGTCAGCCTTAAATCGGCGACCGGCAACGCCGTGTCGGCAGCGCAAAAAATTGATGGCGACATCGTGATTTTAGTCGCGGGTCATCAGTGCCAAGCGGTAGCGCAAGCGGCGGCGAAGATAGATGGCGCAAAAAAAATTCTCGTTGCCGATGCGGCGCATTACGCCCACGGCCTCGGCGAAAATCTTGCAAGTTTGATCGTTGCTCTCGCATCCGGTTACTCGCACATACTCGCGCCGGCGACCACCTCCGGCAAAAACGTGATGCCGCGCGTGGCGGCTTTGCTTGACGTAGCGCAAATTTCCGATGTGGTAGCGATCGAATCCGCCGACACTTTCGTGCGCCCGATTTATGCGGGCAATGCCTTGGCGACGGTGCAATCGAAGGACGCGATTAAAGTGCTCACGGTGCGCACATCGGCATTTCCGAATGCAGCGAGCGGCAATGGTAATGCAGGGATCGAGACCGTTAGCCCCACCGCCGATACCGGTTTGAGTGAATTCGTCGGCCAGGAATTGACCAAGACCGAGCGCCCGGAATTGGGCGCCGCGCGCATTGTCATTTCCGGCGGCCGCGGCATGCAAAACGGCGAAAATTTCAAGCTGCTCGAAACGCTTGCCGACAAATTGGGTGCGGCGCTCGGCGCTTCGCGCGCGGCGGTGGATTCCGGATTTGTGCCGAATGATTATCAAGTCGGCCAGACCGGCAAAGTGGTTGCGCCGGATCTGTATATCGCGGTCGGTATATCCGGCGCGATTCAGCATCTGGCCGGCATGAAGGACAGTAAGGTGATCGTTGCGATTAACAAAGATGCCGAAGCGCCGATTTTTCAAGTGGCGGATTATGGTTTGGTGGCGGACCTATTCCAAGCCATTCCGGAATTGACTGCGGAACTGGATAAATCATGAGCTATACGCCGCCTCGGAAAGACATGCAGTTTGTACTGCATGAATTAATCGGCCTCGGCGCCGTAGCGTCATTGCCGGGTTGCGAAGAAGTCACGCCGGACTTGGTCGACGCGATTCTGGATGAGGCGGGCAAACTCGCCAGCGACGTGCTTGCGCCGCTGAATTGGAGCGGCGATCAGCAAGGCTCGAAATGGAACAACGGCGCCGTGACGACGCCGGATGGTTTCAAACAGGCCTATCGCCAATTCGTCGACGGCGGCTGGAATCAATTGCGCTGCGAACCGGAATATGGCGGACAGGGGCTTCCTGCCTTGGTCTCCACGCCGGTTGAAGAAATGTTTGGTTCGGCGAATTTGGCGTTTTCGCTTTGCCCGTTGCTGACGCTAGGCGCAATCGAAGCGATTCAACTGTGCGCAACGCCGGAATTAAAACAGCGCTATTTACACAAAATGATTGCCGGCGACTGGACCGGCACGATGAACCTGACCGAGCCACAAGCCGGTTCCGATCTCGCCGCGCTGCGATCTCGCGCCGTGCCGGAAGGCGATCACTACCGCATCTCCGGCCAAAAAATTTTCATCACCTACGGCGAACACGATATGGCGGAGAACATTATCCACCTGGTGCTTGCGCGCACGCCCGATGCGCCGGACGGCGTCAAAGGGATTTCCTTATTCATCGTGCCGAAATTTTTGCTCAACGCCGACGGCAGTCTCGGCGAACGCAACGATGTGCGCTGCGTTTCGATCGAGCATAAGCTCGGCATTCACGGCAGCCCGACGGCGGTGCTCGCTTTCGGCGATGGTGGCGGCGCCATCGGTTATCTGATCGGCAAGGAAAATCGCGGCCTCGAATACATGTTCGTAATGATGAACGCGGCGCGATTTGCCGTCGGTCTGGAAGGGCTGTCGATCGGCGAACGTGCCTATCAAAAAGCGTTGAGCTATGCCAAGGAACGCGTACAAGGCACGGAGATCGCTAAAAAGGGCGGCGCCCGGGTAACGATCATCAACCATCCCGATGTGCGTCGCATGCTGATGTCGATGAAAGCTCAAGTCGAGGCGATGCGCGCGCTGTTCTACAGCACGGCGGCGTTATTTGATATCGCGAAGCGTCATCCCGACGCGGCGCAGCGTAAACGTCATTTAATGTTGGGCGAGTTGCTCATTCCAATTATCAAAGGCTGGAGCACCGAACTCGGTATCGAGATCGCTTCGACCGGCGTTCAGATTCACGGCGGCATGGGTTTTATCGAAGAGACGGGCGCCGCGCAGCATCTACGCGATGCGCGCATCACGACGATCTACGAGGGCACCACCGGCATCCAGGCGCTCGATCTCATTGGCCGCAAGCTCGGCCGCGACGCCGGCGTGACCATGGGCGCACTGCTTGCGACCGTCGGCGAAACAGCCAGGGAGATCAATGCAATTGATAACGCCAATTGCAAGGCGATCGCTGTCGGCTTAGCCAGCGGCGTAAAAGCGCTCGGCGAAGCCAGTCAGTGGCTCGCAAACAATTTTGCGAAAGACCCACGCTTGCCTGCGGCCGGCGCCGTGCCTTACTTGATGTGCGCCGGTTATGTATTGGGCGGTTGGCAGATGGCGCGTGCGGCAATCGCCGCACAAAAGAAATTGGCTGCGGGTGGCGGTGACACCGAATTTTATCAGTCCAAACTGGGAACGGCGCGATTTTACGCGGAGCACATTCTGCCCAAGGCGCGCGCGTTAAGTCACGAAGTCACGCACGGTGCGGAAAGCGTGTTAGCACTGAGCGAAGCGCAATTCTAGGATAATGCCACGAGGCGCTTGCAGCTTGCCTTGTGCTTGGGTATGCCTGGTGAGTCGCGTCCCTATTGCCTTCTGGCATAGCGGCTAAATCGTCGCCAGGACCAGGTGCGGTGAACCGGGCGAACTCCACTGCGTATTCAGACCAATGAATGCCTCGGGCGTCAGCGGCCTGCCGAAGTAGTAGCCTTGCGCGAAATTGCATAAGTGGGTGCGGAGAAAAAGTAGTTGATCCGACGTTTCCACGCCCTCGGCAATGGTCGACATACCGAGGCTATGGGCCAACTCTATCATCGCACGCACCAAAACGGCATCGCTCGGATCGGAGGAAATATCGCGAATGAAAGATTGATCAATCTTAAGCGTGTCGATTGGAAAGCGTCGTAAATAACTCAAGCTCGAGTATCCGGTGCCGAAATCGTCCAGCGAAAGCGTAATGCCGAGTGACTTCAGTTCACGCAGCGCCGACGCGGCATCATCGGTGTTTTGCATCAAGCTGGTTTCGGTGATTTCCAATTCGAGATTGGCAGGTTCGATGAAATTCATGGCCAGAATCTCACGCATGATATTGGGCAGATTCTTCTGACGCAATTGCCGCGCCGATAGATTGATCGCCAGCCGAAGTGCAGGGAGACCGTTGCGCCGCCATTCTCCGTATTGTGCGCAGGCCGAGCGCAACACCCATTCGCCGATCGGAATGATGAGACCGGTATCTTCGGCGATGGGAATAAACTCATCGGGCATGACTATGCCGCGTTCTGGATGGCGCCAGCGCAACAGCACTTCGGCGCCGACGATAGCGCCACCATCGATCGCAATTTGCGGTTGATAGTACAGTTCGAATTCCTGATTCTCTAACGCTCGACGTAAACCGGTTTCTATGCTCAGACGTCCGTGCGCAAGCGTGTTGATTTCGTTGGTGAAGAACTGATAGCTATTGCGGCCATTCTCCTTTGCCATATACATCGCCGCGTCGGCGTGGCGGAGAAGTTCATCAAAATCGTCGCCGTCATTCGGAAACAAGCTCACGCCGATGCTTGGCGTAACATGTAGCGAATGGTCGTCGATAACGGTCATTTTGGATAATGATTCTAATATGTGTTGCGCAACGCCACCCGCAGCCGCCGCGTCGGCCAGATCCGTCAGCAGCACGACGAATTCATCGCCGCCCATGCGCGCCACTGTATCAAATTCTCGTACTGATTGGCGAATCCGTTGCGCCACCTCCTTCAACAACGCATCACCGACGCTATGTCCGAGTGAATCATTGATGTTTTTGAAGCGGTCCAAGTCAATAAATAGAATGGCCAAATGATTTTTGTTGCGGCGGGCGCGGCCCAAGGCGCGCAAACCGTGATCGTGCAGCAATGCGCGGTTGGGTAGCCCGGTTAACGGATCGTGATAGGCGAGATGGCGAAATCGTTCTTCACTAAGTTGTAGGTCCTGAGTCAATTTCGACGCTCGATTCTTGACCCGTGCATGTTGTGTCGAAACCGAATAGAGGAAACCAAACAGCAAGATACTGAGCAGCGCGCCGCCGCCTAGGATCAGCGAGGATTTAGTGCGGTCGATTGCGTTTTCAAAGGCCGGCAGCGTATACAGCGCCAGCGTCCAGGTTTGCCCGCCGATTTCCAGAGTTTGTTGTATTGCAAACAATGGCCGAAATTTCGCGTCGGCGAAATGTGGCTGATCATCGCGGTCAAACAGCAAGGTCTTCTCGTCAATCGCGACGCTATCAAACAATTCCAAATCGAGCCCGGCCTCCGCGAGGCGTTCACCGAGAGTCGCTTCGATCAGCTCATTTACCCGGAATGATGCGAACAAAAAACCTTTCAGCGCAGCGCGGCGGGAAGCGACGGCAATGGGCGTGGTGTTGTGTTCATAAACTGGCAAATACATAATCACACTCGCCGCAGGCTGTCCGGAGAGTTCCCAGGCTAAGCGTACTTTTGCCGTTAGCGCCGCGCTGCCCGTATCTCGCGCAAGTTCCATCGCCTTACGCCGAATCGGTTCGGAATACATGTCGAAACCAAGCGCGCGGTAATTTAATTCTTCGAGCGGCTCGCGATACAAAATCGGCACATAGAAGTTCCGCGCGCCGGGCGGTGAGATTACATAATCTTGAAAACCTTCATGCCAAACGGAGGCCAAGTGAACGGCTGTGTCTTCTTGCGTGACAACAGGTCCGTAGCCAATACCTTGTACGCCGGGATAGGCTTCGCTGACCTGCAAAGCGCTGACATAGCGCCGCCAATCCTCGCGGCTGACATCGATCTTCGCCGAAAACAGCCCGACGCCGCCACGTAAAATTTGCTCGTAGCTACGCATGCGCAGATTGATCGCCGTGCGTGAGGTGTGGAACTCTTGAGTGAATTTTTCTCGCGCGCCGGCGAGCTCTTGTTGACGCGAAAAATACCATGTCGCGAGCGTTGCCAATAAACACAGGGCGAACGCAACGAAGGCAATAGCAAATTGCCTCGAGATATTTCCGAATCTTTTTTTGGCTCTATTGATATCCATCATTGCAGCGGAACCATCGAGAATCCGTCACACTATACCAAGGTTATGCCTAACTGTTCTAATATCTGCCGCGAACAGCATGGTTCAATCTAAGTCGACGATTGCGCTATATCGCTGTGAGCGGCTACCATAGAAACCTTTACGACACCCGACGAGGCCTCCGTGAGCAAGCTGGTTGACTATTATTTTTCGCCGATTTCCCCCTGGACTTACCTAGGCCACCTGCGCCTGGTGGCAATGTTAAAAAAACATAGCGCGCAGGTCAACGTCAAGCCGGTTGATCTGGGCGGAAAAATTTTCCCGATCTCCGGCGGCTTGCCGTTGCCGCAGCGCGCGCCGCAGCGCCAAGCTTATCGTTTGGCCGAACTGGCGCGTTGGCGTGATTTTCTGAAAATGCCGTTAACCATTAAGCCGAAATATTTCCCGGCGCCTGGGGACCTTTCCGCGTGCCTGATCATCGCCGCCAAGTCGCATGGTGAAGACGCAGCGCTGCGCATGAGCTGGGGCATTTTGAACGCTTGTTGGGCCGAAGAACGCAACACCGGCGACGTCGAAACTTTGCAGGCGATCGCGCAGGAACAGGGCCTGGATGGCGCCGCGTTGCTGGTGCAAGCGCAAGGCGAGGCGGTTAAAGCCCAATACGCCGCATTTACCCGAGAAGCGATTGAGCGTCAAGTATTCGGGGCGCCAAGTTATGTCATCGACGGCGAAATTTTTTGGGGACAGGACCGTTTGGATTTCGTTGATCGAAAACTGGGGTCGGCTTAAGGATTTTGAAACACGGCTTGGACGATGGCGATGCGGCTTTCGTTCAAGTTGCGAATTTGATTGTGCGACATCGCGATCATGTCTTCGCCCAGCAATAGGTGAATGCCCAAAGGCGGCAAACCTGCTGTTGCCGCTTGTAGGCGTTTGTCATACCAAGCGCGTGCCTTCGCCGTTTCATCGAACCAGTGCAACGCAGTAAATCCCGCCGCTTCAATTAGTCGCTGTATGGCTTGCGGCGACTGCAGGAAACTGATTGCGGGATCGCGTGCCCACGGCGCCGGAAAATGAACCGGCGTGTTTTCGCCTTGCATGATCTCCTGCGAAGCGTAGCGCCCCGCATGGCGCAAAACTCGCTGGAACTCCGCATAAATACCCGGTTTGTCTTCGATGTTCATAGTGCTGTGCTGGGTCCAGACTACGTCAAAACTGCCATCGGCGAACGGCAGCGCCAGCGCATTGCCGTGCTGATGTCGCACCCGATCGGATAGGCCAACGCGCGCCGTGAGCATTTCGCCAACTTGGCAATATTCTTCGGTCAGATCGACGACGCAGACGTCGCAGCCAAACTTTGCGGCAAGAGTGCGCGCCGGCCCGCCGAGTCCGCCGCCGACGTCGAGTACGCGCTGTCCGGGTAAAAGCGCGGCTCGTTCGGCGAGCTCGATGGTTGATTGCTTGCCGCGGACGTGGAATTGATCGACCGGCGCCAGGTCGTCAATGGTGAGAGCGTCGAGATCTTTCCCCGCACGCTGCAACGCCGCGAGGATGGTCTGTGCCAGATCCTGTCGAGCATAGTGCTCACCGACGCCAATCGGCTTGGTTGTCGCACTCATTGAAAAATGATGTTACGCGCTGCGCCAGCGGAACGCCTTGGCGATGGCGATCGCCACAAACGGCAAGATCAATCCGATCAGAATAACCGTGATGAAAATCGAACCAAGCTGGCTGTAGTCCGCCGCGGTTGTGATGGCGCCGCCGGTCGGATCTTTCACCTCGCGCGTCACGGTATAAATCTTGTTCACATACTTCGTGCCGAGGTTACTCAGCGACAACGCTAAGTTGCTGAACGAGGCCATAACCGCGAAGAAGGTCGCCTTCAAATGAGCCGGCGCGGAGTTGGCGATCCACGCCAGCATCGGCACCATGGCGATTTGGCCGAGCGGGGATTCCAGCGCAGTGTCGATCAATGCGATGAACCGTTGGTCGACGACACCACCGGTGTGCGCGGCAGTCCATTGGTGCAGGCCGTAGTACATCCCGATCGAGGGCAGCGCGAGCAATGTTCCGACCAGCGTCAAAAATCCAGCGATGTAAAAAATCGATTTTTCCGCCATGAAACGCCGGAATACAAACAGGCCTAGTAGCGTGAGTGAACTGCCGAGCAGGGACAGTTTGGCGAAGAACTCTTGGTCGAATTTAAGCACGTCGATATACCACCACTGCGTACCGGCGCCGGTGCCCGGTAACGCACGAAATACGAATATTACGATCGCCGTGCCGAGCAGCGTCGCACGCGCATCGGGGCCCAATTCGCGCAGCAAGCGCCACATCAAAAATAAAATGATGGACATGGACGCACCGAAGATAAGCTCCTGGCCATAAGTTTTTAGAAATGGCGCCTTGCTCAGACCGACGATGATCGATACGAACGCGAAGGCGATACCGCCACCCAATACCCACCAATTCACCGGCGGTTTTTTCGATTGGACTTCGGTGCGGCGTCGAATTTCCTCGGCGCTCAAACCTTGCGCGCGCAAGCGGTTGCGCTGACGCCGCCGCAAGTGGCCGGCTAACGTAACGCCAATAATCGAGACCAACGGAATGATCATGGCAAGCAAATAAATTTTTGCGTATACCGCCGCCTGCTGATCCTTGGGCAAGTCCTGCACCCCAGCCAATAGGAAAACATTCACTAACGCCACGATTACGCCGCCACCGATCAACGCGACACGGCCCAGGGTCTGCATGGTGGTGTGCATGGAGCGTTGCAGCTTTGCGTCGATGGCTTGGCCCGATTCATCGAATTTTGGCACCGCTTCTACCGTCATCGCATCGGCCACGGCATCTTGCAGCACATAGCCGATTGGCGAGAGCAGGGTGGACAACACAAACCATTGCTCCGCGCTCATGTATTGCCGCATCATGTCCGGATTCGACAGCAGACCAATCATAATTAGCAAACTGCACGCGACCAGGATGGCGCCGAGATACACTAGCCCAGCTTTGTAGCGCCAATACAGATCGACCAGGTGGCCAACCGGCATCTTGAGCGCCCACGGCAGTCCCACCCAGAATCCCAACGCAGCGAGAAATTCGGCCGAAAGTCCGAGATAATCCTTGATGAAAAAAGTTCCGACGATGGCGGTGAGCGCCGAAATGCCATAGGCTGCGTAGACCATCAATGGCGGCAGAAAACTCAAACGGACTTCACGTCCTAACTGCAGAAAGTTGCGGTCGATCCAAGCCTTGAATCCGCCGGGTGCGGCCACTGATTGTTGCATTCTTATCTCCGTGGGGAATGGTCAGGCACGCGCTATTATGCCGATTTCACGACGCGTTGGGGAGATGAGATTTGAGGCCGTGTCATTGCGGGCAACGCGAAGCAATCTCGTTTTTTCAACTGCGCAACTATTGCAGCGAGATCGCCGCGTTGCCCTTCGGGCGCCTCGCGATGACAATTGTTATGTTTAGCAAATTGTGCAAAACCTCGTGTAACATTCGCGCTTTATTGCACTGGTTATATCAATTACGATGAATTTGTTTTCTTGCTTTCGTTGCGTAAACGTTGCCGTCACTTCAGTTATTCTGATTTGTGGCAACGCGCACGCCGAAACCTACCCAAGTAAATCCGTCACGCTGATCGTCCCGCAGGCCGCCGGCGGCGGCAACGATGCCATCGCGCGCATCGTCGCGCAAAAGCTATCGGAAAATTTGAAGCAGCAATTTATTGTCAACAATAAAGTAGGGGCGGGCGGCAACATCGGCGCCCAAGCCGCCGCGCAAG
>JANNFT010000348.1:0-1890 GCA_031380185.1 Pseudomonadota bacterium | reverse complement strand
CAAGCGATCGGCGCTTTGCCGAACTTTTTGATCGACATCGTTTTCGCTCACCGCGAATCCGAATCCTTCCGTCACCACGCCGATACGCAAGCCCGCCACGCCGCGACCGAGCGCCGCCGTGTATTTGTCGACACGAACGTTGTATTGACGCGGATCAAGGCCGTCTTCGCCGGCGATCACTTCGAGCAACAACGCGTTGTCGGCGACATTGGTGGTCATTGGACCGACGTGATCGATGGTCGCTTCGATCGGCATCACGCCGGTGTACGGCACCAGGCCATGGGTCGCCTTCATGCCATAACAGCCGGACCACGATGCCGGCATGCGGATCGAGCCGCCTTGATCGCCGCCGATCGCCATCTCCACTTCGCCTGAACCCACCAGCGCGCCGGAGCCGCTCGAGGAGCCGCCGGTGGTGTGGCCATACTTATAGGGGTTGTGAACCGGCCCGGCTGAATTGGTATGACTTCCGCCCGACAAGCAAAAATGTTCGCAATGGGCTTTGCCGACGATCGTGCCACCGGCATCGAGAATGCGCGTCACGATGGTGGCATCGACATCGGGCACGTAGCCCTCCAATGTCGATGAGCCATTCATCATCGGCACGCCGGCGAGGCAGACGTTGTCTTTCAACACGATGCGCTTGCCGCTTAACGGACCATGCGCCGCGCCGCGCACTTCACTCTTGACTGCCCATGCGTTGAGCGGATTCTCCGCAGCGCCGGGACGGTAACCCGGTGTGCGCGGATAACGCACTTCCGGCAAATAATCGGGTAACTGGCTGACGCGATCGTAAGCTTGAAACGTGCCCTCCATCACATCCAGATATTCGTTCACCTCGCGATCGGACATGCTCATGTGCAGCGATGAAACGATTTCTTTCATCTGATCGAGAGTCGGGCGTTTGACGTTAGCCATGGCGTTTCCTGTTGCGGTGATGGGTGCGGATTGCGGTTTTGTTTTGTTCGCGGGCGGAGAAGTCGCGCTTGCTTCGGCGTTATGAGTGCCTGGAGAAAGGCATCCAGACGGCGTGGCCTTGGGCCATTGCTTCTCAGAGCGATTAAGGTTTGCTGTTTTTGGCGCTGGCGCGTTGCCGCTGCGCGTCATTCGCACATTGCCCATGCCGAGTGCCGCCGCGAGTGCGCCGGTGGCGCCGATTTCGTGAGCCGCAAACTCGCGCTCGATTTTGCCTTTTTCCAACACCGCGATGCGTGTAGCGACGTCGAGCACCAAATCCAAATTTTGCTCGACGATAATCATTGTCAGTCCCGCGTGCTCACGCAGTTTAGCGAGCGTTTTCCCGATCTCTTGTACGATGGAAGGCTGGATGCCTTCGGATGGTTCGTCGAGTAACAGAATCCATGGATGAGGAACCAGTGCCCGCGCAAGCGCGAGGATTTGCTGTTCACCGCCGGAGAGCGTACCGCCGCGCCGATCAAGCAATTCCGCAAGCCGCGGGAAAAGTGCGACGACACGATCGATCGCCTCTTGCTCCGATTCGTCGGAATCCGTGGCCCACGCCAGGCGTAAATTATCCAGCGCGCTCAATCCCGGCAAAATGCCGCGGCCTTGCGGCACGTAAGCGATGCCGGCGCGGCTGCGAATATGGGCGGGTTGCTGCGTGGCATCGACGCCATCGAGCGAAATAAGGCCCGAGGTCAGCGGCAGCAAACCCATCAAGGCTTTGAGCAGCGTGGATTTGCCCATGCCGTTGTGGCCGACGATACCGAGCGCCTCGCCTTCGCGCAACGAAAACGACACACCGTGCAAGACCGGCACTGATCCATAACCGGCGCGCAGATCGTGCACGTCCAAGATGATTGGCGATTGCTCGATGCGGGATTCGCCGGCGCTCATTTCGCTCTCGTCCCGATATAAACCTCGCGCACT
>JANNFT010000347.1:0-1930 GCA_031380185.1 Pseudomonadota bacterium | reverse complement strand
CGCTATCTTACCGTCTAGTTTGAACATCCCGCCTCCATCCGCCATCCTTGATACCACGATACTGCATCGCCCGCTCCAATCTACGTCGGTACGCCTCTAATCGAAGCTGAATCCCGGCGTTCGCGTGTAGTAATGCAGTGCCTCATCTTGAAAGATCAGCGCACGCATGCGTTCGACGCCACGATTGTGATGTGAATGCAGCGTGGTGGGTGGCGTAATCTGCACGGCGCCGGTGGACCAGTCGACCCTTTGGCCGTCGATCACGGAATGCACGCCATCGCCTTGCAACGCTAACGTCACTGCGACGCCATTGTGACGATGGGCGCGCTGATCGCCACCGGCCACTACGGTATTGAGGCCGACAATAATGAACGGCAAAGTGTTGTTGCTCGGGGCAAGCGCCGCGCTGGAAAATTGTACGAAGCGGCCGGTGCTGGCGGAGGTTATCGGTCTGTCCCACTCACGTTCGAGCCGGCGTTCGATTTCGGCCGCCGGCCAGTGTGTCGTTTGCACTCGCGCCTGGCCAGGCTCCGGCGCACGCAGGCCGCCGTAAGCGAGCAATGGTTCGTCCGTGCCAAGATAAAGCAAGCAATCGCCGCCCACTGCGCGGTGTACCGTCTCGCGGCCACCGCCGAATAGAAACATATCGCCTGCGCCCCAAGCGATGCTGTCCGCGCCGTTGCGGCTCTCGCCGTTGCCACTGATGACGTAATAAATCTCGCCCGATGCATTCAGACCGGTGCGCAATTCTTCACCCGCACGAATCTTGATATAGCGCAGTAGCAGCGCCGGCGTGGTGGCTGGAAACGGCGTGCCAAGCGCGTCCGAGATGTCCAGCGGAATCATTGCGGTGAGCGTGTTGGGTTTAAATGCCAGATCGCGCTCGGCAAGAAACTGTGTCACCGGCACCGGCGACCAACGAAACGTAAATCCATTGTCGTCGGAAAAGTAACGGGCTCGCCTGGCGTATGGCGTATCAGCAATCGAAGTCAGGCGTTCGGGAGCGTTCATATTGAGTCACTATTTGAGGCAGGATAAACACGATTTTACTCATTTGTAGGTTTATTTCTACCCCCCTGGCGACGAGGAAAAAACCTTCCCAACAACCCTGTGCGCCGCGCGCTACGCAATTCGCGCATTTCACGGAATTGGTTTAACCCTTGCCAGGAACCGCATGGGACTTGCCTTTCAGCAATGGCATCGCTGCAAGCCAAGCAGGAAGCGGCTTTTCAGGCAATGTTATTCTGAAAACGAAGGGCGCAAAGCGGCGTATATTTTTTGAAATCGTTCGAAGCGAGGCTGCAAAAAGTCTGCCGAATTCGATCGCGGTTCGATTACGTCCGTCACCGGCGGCGGTGCGCAAATCGTAGCCACATTAACATCGGGATTTCTCGCCAGCATCGCTAGACGAGCCGCGCCCAAGGCCGCGCCAAGTTCACTGCCACCATGGCGAACCAAAGGCAATCCTAAAACGCTGGCCAGTAAACTGCTCCAGTAGCGGCTTTTGCTGCCGCCTCCGACGAGCGAAGCACGTTCGACGTTCGTCCCGGCGGATTGCAATGCACGATAGCCATCCAGCAGTGCGAACGCCACACCTTCGATCACGGCGTAACCTAACGCCGCGCGCCCGGTGTCGTGACTGAGTCCGAACCATACGCCCTTGGCGTTGGGATCGTTGTGCGGCGTGCGTTCGCCGGAAAGGTAAGGCAAAAAAACGGGCGCGCGCAAAAACTCTTTTTGATCGCCTGCCTCGATTTCATTTAGTAAAGAAACTTCGTCGGCCGCATGGGTTGCTTGAGTCACCCAACGTAAACAACTCGCGGCGGAAAGAATGAAGGCCATCTGATGCCACTTTTTCGGGAGCGCGTGGCAAAACGTATGGAGGCCTTGCTGCGGGTTGGGCCGGTAGCTATCATTGGCGACAAAAAAT
>JANNFT010000431.1:0-2931 GCA_031380185.1 Pseudomonadota bacterium | reverse complement strand
CATCGAAATAAAGCCGAACACATTACATTTCGAATACTGGTATTCTTGCGCCAGAATCGAGGCGTCGACGTCAAAAGCGCATCAGCAATTTTGGCCGTGAGGATCATCGCGACGAAAAGAAATGGCAGGCGATTAATAGTTCCTTGGAGACGCAGTATTGACGAATGCTAGCTTTACCCCCATCACCCAGACCTTGCCGGATTCCGAGCGCTGGTTAGAATGGATTGTTCATACCTCGCCGCTGGCGATCTTCGCCTCCGATGCCGATGGCGTGATTATGTTATGGAATCCGGCATCCGAGCGAATGTTCGGTTGGCGCGCCGACGAAGTTGTCGGCCGTCCAACCCCGGTGGTGCCTGAGCAATATCGGGCCCAGGCAGAATCCTTCCGGCGGCGCGCGCTCGGCGGCGAATCCATGACGGATGTCGAAGTGATGCGGCAACGCCGTGACGGACGCCTAATTCACCTAAGTTTCTCGAACGCGCCGATCTACGACACGACTGGCAAAGCGGTAGGAATTCTCTTCATCGCTGTCGATATCACTGGGCGCAAACAGGTGGAACAGGTAGCGTTGCGCACCCAAGAGCGCTTGAAGCTCGCCCTGGACAGCTCGGACCTGGTGCTATGGGATATGGACGTTGCAACCCAATCGGTGTTCTTTAGTGGTCAGTTGTACGGCGTGCGGCGCGTCGAATCGTCGGATTCCAGTATGCAACTTAATGACCTTGCGGCACGATTGCATCCCGACGATGTCGACGCATTTCGCGCCGATATTGTGCGCGTCCTAAAAGGCGAAGCCCCAGAATTATTCGTGCAGTATCGTTACCACACCGATTCCGGTGAGTGGAAATGGACCGAGAGCACCGGCAAGGTCGTGGAACGAAACGCCGAAGGCCGCGCCTTGCGCATGACCGGAACGATTCGCGACATCACCGAGCGCAAGGAGGTGGAGGAAGCGTTGCGCGGCAACGAAGAACGCTTTCGTTTGATCGCCGAAAACGTCACCGATCTGATCGCCGTGATTGACGCACAAGGCCATCGAATTTACAACAGCCCATCCTACGGCGCGTTGTTCGGAAACGCGCTGCTGTTGCCCGGTAGCGATTCATTTAATGAGGTTCATCCCGATGATCGCGACAACGTGCAACGAGTTTTTCAGGCGACGGTCACCACCGGGGTTGGCAATCGCACGCGCTTTCGCTTCGTCCTGGCGGACGGCAGCATGCGCTATATCGAATCCCAGGGCAGCGTCATTCTAGACGCGGCCGGCGCGGTATCGCGGGTGGTCGTGGTTTCGCGCGATATCACCGATCGTTTAAACACGGAAGAGCGCATATGGCATTTGGCGAATTACGATCCGCTTACCGATTTGCCAAACCGTGTGATGCTGGGCGAACGGATCGAACAAGAGTTGACGTATGCGCGCAACATGCACCAAGCATTGGCGGTTTTGTTTATCGACCTCGACAATTTCAAAACCATTAATGACTCGCTCGGACACCACGCCGGTGACGAGTTGTTGCGGCAGTTTGCCGAGCGGCTGCGCGTCACCTTGCGCGCGCGCGATCTGGTTGCGCGCCAAGGCGGCGACGAATTTATTGTACTGCTGCCCGGCCTGTCCGAGGGTGCGCAGGTGAACAAAGTCTGCGATAAGATTATCGAGGCTTCAACGCTGCCATTCCAGATTGGCGACCAAGTGGCGCATGTTTCCGCCAGCATCGGCATCAGCTTCTTCCCGGAGCATGGCGCCAATGCCGATGACTTACTAAAACACGCCGACACCGCGATGTATTTCGCCAAGGGTGAGGGCAAATCCAACTATAAAATGTTTTCCGGTCAGATGGAAGAAGCAGTGCAGCAGCGCGTGAGGCTGGAGAAAACGCTGCGCACAGGCGTCGCGAGAGGCGAGATGATGTTGCACTACCAGCCGGTGGTTAACCTCGCAACGGGCGCGATGTACGGCATGGAGGCGCTGGTGCGCTGGAATCACCCAGAGCTTGGAATTATCATGCCGACCGACTTCATCCCCTACGCGGAAGACAGCGGCGCCATTGTCGAACTCGGCGATTGGGTCGTCACGGAGGCGTGCCGGCAAATCGCCGCCTGGCATGGCCAAGGATATCCCGCGGTCGGCGTCGCTGTGAACCTATCGGGACGCCAACTCAAAGATGGGCGTTTTGTCGATACCGTTCGGCGTGCGCTCGACGAGGCTAAGCTCGATCCACGCTATCTCGAACTCGAGATCACCGAAAGCGTAATGATGCAGCGCGTTAGCCGCACGCTGGAAACTCTCGATCAGTTGCGCCGCCTGGGGATTAAGCTCGCGATCGACGACTTCGGCACCGGTTACTCGAGCCTGAGCTATTTGAAGCGCTTTGACATCGATCGTATTAAGATCGATAAATCCTTTGTGCGCCACATCGCGAGCGATCGTAACGATGCCGCGATCGTCAAAGCGATCATCGCCATGGCGCGGAGCATGGAGGTCGAATTGACGGCCGAAGGTATCGAAGAAAATTCCCAGGCCGAGCACCTGCTTGCCTACGGTTGTCAGTGGGGTCAGGGATACCTGTTCGGCCGGCCCATGCCGGCCGAAGACATGGAAAAGCTATTGCAGAAGCAGGGCCCAGCGCACTAATGTCTTAAGCCTAACCCCGGGCCGATACAACTTCGTCTCGGGCTGTGTGGTGGAATCCGCGATCTTGCCAGCAATGTTTACTACGATTCCGAGCCCGGCATAAAACCGCATAGCGAAGAACGTGTGGTCGGCATCGGTCCCGCGGCAAGAGGCGATTCGCCTAACCTAGTCCGATTCGTCGCCGCGCACCATGGCGCCGACTTTTGTCGCGCAGTTGGGAATGCCGATTGTGAATCCATAAGCGATTTCGGCAGACGCGACTGGATCGTGGTCGGCAGCCTGCAGTACGACAA
>JANNFT010000320.1:0-5540 GCA_031380185.1 Pseudomonadota bacterium | reverse complement strand
GCAGCTACCAGTCGGTGGAATGTGGAATACGGCCAATCGCGTACTGCCCTAACCAAACCATGTTTAAGCGGATTAATATGCACATAATCCATATGCGCAGCAAAGTCGCGTTCGTCACGAATTAAATGTTCCCAATAGCGTCGTTGCCAAATTCCGCGTTCTCCGCGACGTTGACGCACCGCAGACAAACGCTCGGTTTTCGGTAGCGCGCGCGAGAACAGCAATTTGATCAAACGCCAGCACAACGCGAAATCGCTGTCGCTTTCGGGCAATTCGATCACGCAGTGTAAATGATCGGGCAACACGACAAACGCGTGAATCCGAAATGGGTGAGCACGTTTCACCACGCGCACCGCTTGACGCAACAACTCGATGTGCCGAATCAATAGATCATTGCCGTGGCGTTCCAATAAATTCACGGCAAAGAACCAGGTGCCGCCGAGGCGCCAGGCGCGACGATAGTTGGGCATGTGTTAAGTCTATCGCGTATTGCGGCACCCATCATGCGGCGCAATGCTGCGCGATTGCGCCCTACTTGCTCCTCATCTTCTCGTTAAGTGGTTAGGTTTAACCATCTTCACTTTGGCACATCTCGATGCCGTCGGGTTGGGAGGAGTCCATTTCATTGCCCTACGAACGCTATTTGGTCAGCCCAAGTTTTTTCACGAAGACCGCGAATCGTTGATCGGCACGCAGAGGATCGACCCAATTTCCCCCGTTTAGATATAACAGGCGCTGGTAATTCCCATCGGCGTACACCTTTTCCAACCACTCGAAGGCTGCGTCCTTATTGCCTAGGCCGGTATGAACGAGGGCGAAAGCAATTTTTTCGACGTTTCCTTTTTTTTCCAGGTCTTTCAGTTTCGCAAGCACCGCAAGCGCCTCATCTCGACGCCCCGCCATTCCGTACGCCCATCCTAGACCACCGAGGGAATCGCCGCCACCTCCGCTAAATTCGACGTATTTCTGCATCGATTTAATTGAATCTTCAAACCGACCTACGGCGGCATACGACAGCCCAATACCCCAATAGTTAAAGTTGAAGGTTGGCTCCCGTGCGATCGCTATCTTGAACTGCTCGATTGCCTGGTCATGGCGTCGCGCGCACCAATAAATCCAGCCAAGATTCCCCTGAGTCAACGAGGAATGGGGATCCAGATCCATGGCGCGCCTCTCGGAAGCGAGCGCCTCGTCATGACGGCCGAGCGGACAAAACAAATTGAGGGCGCGTCCCTCATAGACCCCCGACAGATTCGGATTTAGCTCAAGCGCCCGGTTGAGGGACTTCTCGGCGCCGACCCAATCCAATTCCAAATAAAGTTTCGCAGAGGCGATCTCATTATGTGCATCGGCGATCATATCGTCCAATGCCAACGACCGTCGCGCTGTTTCTGCCTGCTTGGAGAAAGCAATTCTCTGTGGCACCAAGCCAAAGATTCCCTGCAATTCAAATGTAAGGGCAAGCACAGCATAGGCGCGTGCGAAGCGTGGGTCTTTTTCGATCGCACGGCTAAATAGTTCAATGCTTGCCTGTAGTCCGTCCGCCGTCCCCTTACTTTGATGGTAAATCCCCTGCAGATAAAGATCGTACGCCTGAAGATTTTCTGTTCCTTTTTTCTCGATCTGTTGCGCGAGCGTTGGACTTAGGGTCACCCGCAATGCCTCCGCCACATTGCGCGCGACATCGCTTTGAATCGCGAATACGTCACGCAGATCGCGATCGTAGTCATTCGACCATAGGTGTGCCTTATTGGCTGCATTGATCAACTGCGCCGTGATGCGAAGTTTATCGCCGTTGCGCCGTACGCTGCCTTCTAACACCGAACTAACGTTCAGCTCTTTCGCAATCTCGGCAATCTTCTTGTTGCTACCCTTGTAGACAATGACCGATGTGCGGGCGATCACTTCGAGTCCAGGTACCCGCGAGAGCTTGGAGATCATTTCTTCGGTCATGCCGTCGGAGAAATATTCGTTGTCCGGGTTTGCGCTTAGATTGGCGAAGGGCAGCACGGCGATGCGGTTGGCTTTCACGGGTGCCGGTGCGCTGGCTACGGTCGGGCTAGATAGAGTGGGTGCTGAACGAGAAAGAACAAACCAAGCGCCGAGCGCGATCGGCGCAAGGGCTGCCGCCACCGCGACGGGCCAGAGTTTGCGGCCGCGCGACGGCGGCGCAGCGACCTTGTTGCGCATATCTGGTTCGCCGCTGAAGTTCACGCGATAAGCCCGCACCGGCTCCTCTATGTTCTTGACTTGGTGTTCGCCTAGGTACTCATACGACAACGCTAGCTTGTTGCCGATGGCGTCTCGCGCGGCGCCCGAGATGCAGATACCAGCGGGCTCAGCCAGGGTTTCCAATCGGGCTGCCACGTTTACCCCGTTGCCATAAACCTCGCCGCGATCGACGATTACCTCGCCCAGATTCAAGCCGATGCGAAACTGCACGCGCTTGTTTTCGGGAACTTGTTGGTTTTTTTCCTTGATCGCCTGTTGAACGGCGACTGCACAGTTGAGCGCATCGGAGACGGTGGTGAAATCCGCGAGAACCGCGTCTCCGGCGTAATGCTTTCATGGTGTGCCTTAATGGTCTCGGCAAAGAGATCGAGGTAAGCACTAAGCGTACGATGGGTGCCCGCTTCGTCAGCGCCGGTCAGGCGCGAATAGCCCTCCACGTCGGCGTAGAGAATCGCCGCGAGTTTGTGCGGAAGCGAGTTTTGTTCGTTCAACGCTTGTTGCCCCGGCTCATCCACGTCCTATGCCCAGCCAGAATCGAGTCTAGGAAAGTATACACAAATCCCGCCGTCGTCACGGCTCAACCGCGGCGAAAGCGCGTGTGGCAAAGCCATGCTGAACCTTTGCTCACCGAGGCTCGAAAAAGCGGGGTGCGCACCTCCCTGCA
Source organism: Pseudomonadota bacterium (assembly GCA_031380185.1). Classification (GTDB taxonomy): domain Bacteria; phylum Pseudomonadota; class Gammaproteobacteria; order Burkholderiales; family JALYOK01; genus JALYOK01. The sequence continues at coordinate 2,644 of JANNFT010000320.1, read as the reverse complement.
CGGACGCCAAATCGCGAACTGACGGTGGCGTGATGATGTGTCCGCCCCTCGCTTTCTTAAAGGGAGGCTGGGAAGGATTTCGCGGCGATCGCCCACAACAATCGCATGCAAATTCCCTTTTAATGGCACAAATATGGCTCGAGGCCACCCGGCAAATGCTGCCACTAGAAAAGGGGAAAGCCATGATGAGGCGATTGCACGCCTCCAATCGAGTCCCGCGAGATAACGTAGCAATAGTGATTTTCTACATAATGGCTAAAACGTATATAATATCCTAACAGCTTATTAAAGCATACTTAATGGCGACCTTAACATTTCGCAACAGCGTCGGTGAACTCGTCAATATTTCGACCGTTGCCGCGACCCGGGTGAAGAACGAATTCGCCGCCATCCTCAACCAAGCGGCGAGTGGAGGGGCGGTCGCGATTACGCGGCACGATACGCCTAAAGCGGTGCTGCTGTCCTACGAGGAATTCGAATCGTTGGTCAAGGCCCGGGCACGCACGCTTGATGATCTCAGTGCGGAGTTCGAGGAATTGCTCGCGCGTATGCAGACCCCGGGGGCAAAAAAAGGCGTGGCGACCGCGTTTAACGCATCGCCGGCGCAACTTGGTCGCGCCGCCGTTGCGGCAGTAGACCGCAAGTCCAGTAAAGCCAAAACTTCCGCGCGTCGCCGGACCCGCTAGCGCCCATGCCAATGTCCGCCGCGCCGCGGATCTACGTCCTAGCGGGTGTCAACGGCGCAGGCAAAAGCAGCATCGGTGGCGCCGCGATTCGCGCCTTCGGCGGTGAATACTTTAATCCGGACGAAGCTGCGCGCCAGTTGCTCGCCGCTAGTCCCAAGCTCACACAGGCCGAGGTCAACAGCGTCGCGTGGCAACACGGGCGCAGACTGCTCGAACGCGCCATCGCGGAACGCCTAGATTTTGCGTTCGAGACCACCCTAGGCGCCAATACCATTCCGCGCTTGCTCGCCGAGGCGGCGGCGCAGGGCATTGACATTTACCTCTGGTACGCCGGACTTTCTTCGCCTGAATTGCATCTCGAGCGCGTGCGCGCTCGGGTGCGTAAGGGTGGGCATGACATTCCGGAAGCGGATATCCGGCGGCGCTATGAGCACAGCCGGTTGAACCTTATTCATTTACTCCCACGGCTCACCCAATTACGACTATTTGACAATAGTGTAGAGGCCGATCCAAGCAGCGAAAAGACACCCGCTTTGAAATTGGTGTTACGAACGGCGCGCGGCAAGATCGTTACTCCGGCGGATTTGTCAAAGACGCCGGAATGGGCGAAGCCAATTGTCGCGGCGGCGGTGAGGCTCAGTTTGGACTGAATCGGGCCGCATTACCGCGCTACGGAAGAAGCATTCGTGTGGATTGTCGCAATAAACATGACGGTGCTGGCGATGATCTTGTTGCCGATGTAAACGCGTGCAAAGAAGTACCCGATCGAGTTCTATTCTAAATTCATTTTCTTTAATAGCGCCTTAAAACGCGGATCCGATCGCAACGGATCATATTCGGGTCCGGTTTTCACCCAAATGAGGTCTGGGGCCCGCGTTTCATACATTTTCTCCATCCACTCGAAAGCGCGATCCTTATTTCCGAGACCGATATGTAGAAACGCCATCGTTGAGGGCAAGGCCGGTGGTTGCGCTTGAGATATCGTTCCCAGTAATTTCTCAGCCTCAGCTTTGTTACCCAACATTCCTTCAGCCCAGCCCAAAAAACCTAGCTGATAGGAATCGCCTGGTGTAAGGCTGACAATTTTCTTCGCGACGACTATTGCCTCTGGATCGCGCTGTGCCACCAGGGCAAATTGAAGACACTGAAGGGCAAACAAAAAATTGGGATCCAGTTCCAAAGTGTTGTGGCAATCATGAATGGCAGCAGGATAGTCGCGAAAATAGTAGGCGACCCAGCCGATTTCGGCGTTTGCCATCAAAAAAAACGGGTCGAGCTCATTCGCTCGCCTGATATGCATTGTGGCGCCCTCTTTATTCCCCATCGCTTTGAAATAGATGCCAAACATCGTGTGGGCCATCGCATAGCTCGGGCTCAATTCAATCGCGCGTCGAAAAGACCGCTCTGCGCCTCCCCAATCACGCTCAAAGAAGAAATGTACTAGGCCCAACGAAACATGGGCAGCGGCGAGATCTTGACTCAGCGCTAGCGCCTTTTCGGCTGCTATCTTAGCCTTCGGAAAACTTTCTACCGGCGGAAGAAAGGAAAAAAAGCCAAGCATGGCATGCGCCTCTGCGAGTCCTGCGTAGTACCGAGCGTCACTTGGTGACCTGGCAATGGCTTGTTCAAAATATTCAATCGACTTGTTCAAGCTCTCGAAAGTACCGCGATTCCACTGGTAGCGTCCCCTAAGAAATAACTGATAGGCCTCGGTGTCGCCATCGCTGGACTTCGCCTCCTCTCCCGTTGCGGTTTTCATCTCGACATGTAGCGCTTTCGCGACTCGATCCGAAATGTCCGCTTGAGTTGCGAGAACGTCTGTAAGCGTGTAGCGCGCCCACGTTCACTTACGACTATTATGAGCGTAGAGATTCGGTACGCAGCGGCAACAGCGAATCGATTTCGCTGTTCAAGCAGGTCGGGAGTTTTTCCAGCGTATCTCGTAACCACGCGGCGGG
>JANNFT010000311.1:0-5214 GCA_031380185.1 Pseudomonadota bacterium | reverse complement strand
TACTCGGGATTTTTCCAGTCGATGGGATGCCGGGTGGGGGCTTCTAGATTGCCTTCGCGCATGATTTAGGAGTCGGGATTTAGGATTGAGGATTTAGAGTAAAGAAAAAAACAAACACTAGAAAAACAAAGGGTGAAAGATAAACTACCTTTCACCCTTCATGGCGCTAGGCCACCTCGACTTTCACTTTTTACCGCTATTAGTCCGCCAAAGCATCCAAGGCTTTCTGAAAGCGATTGGCGTGCGAACGCTCGGCTTTGGCCAGTGTCTCGAACCAGTCGGCGATTTCGTCGAAGCCTTCACCGCGCGCAGATTTGGCCATGCCGGGATACATGTCAGTGTACTCGTGGGTCTCGCCGGCGATGGATGCCTTGAGATTGTTACGCGTGCCGCCAATGGGCAGGCCAGTTGCCGGATCGCCCACGATTTCCATATATTCCAAATGGCCGTGCGCGTGGCCGGTCTCGCCTTCCGCAGTAGAGCGGAACACGGCCGCGACATCATTCTGGCCTTCCACATCGGCCTTCGCCGCGAAATACAAATAGCGACGATTCGCTTGCGATTCACCGGCGAATGCGTCTTTCAAGTTTTGGTGAGTTTTGCTGCCTTTTAAATCCATGCTGCTCTCCTAGTAAATAACTGTGACAATGCCCGGCTCTTTTAAATCTTCAGAAAGGCCGCCGGAAAATTCAATCATAGACTTAGTCTAAATTATAAAGATATCGCTCAATCGCGGTCAAGCCGCGCCGGCTTTTTTTCCGCCCGCATTGCGTGAATAGCGCGGTTCCCGCTGCAAGAATGGCGCAAGTTCAGTCAACGCGAGTTTATAGACGTCGCGCTTAAAATCGATGACACTCTCAGTCGGCACCCAATATTCACTCCAGCGCCAGGCATCGAATTCCGGATGATCGGACGCGCGCAAACTCACGTCCGTATCGCGGCCGACTAAACGCAACAAAAACCAAATCTGTTTCTGCCCGCGGTAGTTACCGCGCCATTCGCGCCGAATCCACTGATCCGGAACTTCGTAGCGCAGCCAATCCCGCGTTCGCCCGAGTATCCGGACATGTCTGCGCAATAGGCCAATTTCCTCGGTAAGCTCGCGATACATCGCCTCTTCAGGCGTCTCACCGTGTTTAATGCCGCCTTGCGGAAATTGCCAAGAATGCTCCTTAACTCTCTTGCCCCAAAATACGTCGTTGTTACGATTGCACAAAACTATGCCAACGTTCGGGCGGTAACCATCCCGGTCTATCATGTTACACCGCCAAAATTCTTTAATATCAAGAGGATTGTGTCACATTTCGGGGGTCTTTTAAAGCGCTATCGTTGGCCATGAATTGATTACGAACGCTGTAAAAAATCTGAGGCTCACGGTGTTTCACAGTGACCCACGGACAGCGGTGCTTGTTATAATCGATTATATTTGTGAAGGTGATTCGTTGAAGAATTCTCGTTTTTGTTTGCCATATTGATTGGTTAAATATTTTGATAACCCTGCCACGCGTCAACGCAAAAAATCCGGGGACAGATACCGGTCAGGTTCGTCACTTCGACGCGCTGGTCATTGGCGCCGGATTTTCCGGCATCTATCAATTACTTTGTTTGCGCGATCGGCTTGGTCTTTCGGTTCAAGCGTTTGAAGCGGGCGCCGGCGTCGGCGGGACGTGGTATTGGAATCGTTACCCTGGCGCGCGCTGCGATTCCGAAAGCCATTCGTACTGCTACTCGTTTTCCGATGAGTTAATGAAGGAATGGGAATGGTCGGAGCGCTATCCGGGTCCGCCGGAAATATTGCGTTACCTAAACTTCGTCGCCGATCGCTTCGACTTGAAGCGCGACATTCGCTTCAACACCAAAGTTACCTCGTCACATTACGATGCCGTTGAAAATGTTTGGCGTGTGCGCACTGAAGCCGGCGCGCAGTACACCGCGCAGTTTTTGATTTCTGCAGTCGGTTGCCTCTCTACCGCTAACGTCCCGAAAATTCCCGGATTGGATACTTTCGCCGGGCGCTGGTACCACACCGGCCAATGGCCCCACCAAGGAGTCGATTTCAGCGGCAAACGTGTGGGACAAATCGGCACCGGATCAACGGGAATTCAAGCCGCGCCGGTGATCGCGGAAACCGCCGCTCACCTGACGGTTTTTCAGCGCACCGCGAACTACAGCGTGCCTGCTCGCAATGGTCCGTTGAGCAAAGAATTCCGCCAATGGGTCAAGCAAAACACCAAAGCGATTCGGCAGGTGATGCACGCGACGCCTAACGGCCATCCCTTCACCATTTCCGAGCGCTTGGCGCTGGAGACGCCGGAGAAAGAACGCCAAGCAGTATACGAAGCGGCCTGGGAAAAAGGCGGTCTGCAATTTCGGGGGACCTTCCAAGATTTACTGATTAACAAAGCAGCGAACGATACGGCAGTTGTTTTTCTTCGCAACAAAATTCGCGAGATCGTTAATGATCCGGCAACTGCTGAAAAACTGGCCGACATCGATCACCCATATGCGGCGAAGCGCCCGCCGATCGACACCGATTATTTCGAAACGTTTAACCGAGACAACGTCACCTTGGTCGATATTAAAACGACGCCGATCGAGGAAATCACGCCGCAGGGCATTCGCACTCGGGACGCCGAGTATGCGCTGGACATAATCGTTTTCGCGACCGGATTTGATGCGATGACCGGCGCACTGCTGCGCATGGATATTCGTGGGCGCGATGGGCTGACGCTGGCGGAAGCCTGGGCCGCAGGGCCACGCAACTATCTCGGCCTGCAGATCGCGGGCTTCCCAAATCTTTTCACCGTAACCGGGCCGGGTAGTCCTTCCGTGCTGTGCAACATGCCCGTTGCAATCGAACAGCATGTCGATTGGATCACCGCCTGCATCGGACATATGCGCGAACGCGGCCTCAAGCGAATTGAAACCAAGGACGAGGCAGTAGATTCGTGGGTCACACGAGTGAACGACGCCGCCAACGCGACGTTGCTACCTCACGCTAAAAGCTCCTGGTATCTCGGCGCGAATGTGCCGGGTAAACCGCGAGTATTCATGCCGTACGCGGGCGGGATGGCGCATTACAGGAAAATTTGCGCCGACGTTGCTGCCAAAAACTATGAAGGATTTGATCTGAGCGCGTAGCGGCGTTCGCCGGTTTTTCAAAAGAATTAATTGACTTGCCACCAGAACGCGCATGGATACGGGATAGCCCTGGCCGTAGGTGCCTGTCGGACTTATAAGCAGAACTAACCGCAAATAATCCTAGAAACGGCAGTTGACCGCTGCGTCGAGGGTACAACATCATGATTTTAATTAAATGCTTGATAAATTTTACGCTCACTCATTAGGTGAGACGTCGCTACGGGGCGGATTCTCACCAAATGGGTGAGCACACAAGTTATGAAGAATGTTATTGGAACCATGATATTGAATAACCGAAGGAGCGGTCAACTGCCGTTTCTAGGTTCAAATACAGTCCCGCGCTTTTGCTGCTTGGGTTGATCCCTGTCGGCCATGTAGTCCTCGCTGAACTTATCGAGACTGCCAACAAGTGAATCCCAGGAATTGACGAGAGGAATTAAAACCACGGCGCTGCCGGATTTCTTGATAAACACTTCGTCGCCCTCGAAGCGAAACACTTTGGGAAGGCGAACCGCCTGACTTTGCCCGTTCTGAAACAGTTTGGCCGTTTTCATTTAACCACCTCAAAAAAGTATATTTTTTAGGTATATACTTTATGCTAACGCAGTCAATCTCAGTGGTTCTCTGCGTTCGCATGAACCTGATCGCGCGCTCGCAGATCCTTCCTGAGAGCACATCGCCCGAAAGGCGCCTGTCGTCAACTCGTACTTTGCTTTGCGAACCGTTGTGAAGGCGCTGCCAAGGTAGAGCATCTGGTCAGAATCCCCTTACATCGAGACGCTTCGAGGACCGCGGTTAATCCACAAGCTTTCCCGAGCGCCTATCGGGAGCCTTCGAACATTGAGGCAGCGCCCTCCAGTCTTTTGGTGAGCCGCGCCGTTATTGGTGGGTCTGGTTGGACTCGAACCAACGACCAAGGGATTATGAGTCCCCTGCTCTAACCGACTGAGCTACAGACCCGATTGTCTCGCGATTCATTTATTCATCGCGAGACAATGCGAGGAAAACTTACTGTTCGTTGTCGATGAAGCTGCGCAACCGCTCGGAGCGGGATGGGTGGCGCAGTTTGCGTAGCGCTTTCGCTTCGATTTGGCGGATGCGTTCGCGGGTGACGTCGAATTGTTTGCCGACTTCTTCCAAGGTGTGGTCAGTATTCATTTCAATACCGAAGCGCATGCGCAAAACCTTTGCCTCGCGCGGCGTGAGCGTGTCTAGAATATCTTTGGTTACGTCACGCAGGCTCGCGTATACGGCGGAATCCTGGGGCGCGACGGTGGAAAGATCTTCGATGAAATCGCCCAAATGCGAATCGTCGTCGTCACCGATCGGCGTCTCCATGGAGATCGGCTCTTTGGAAATCTTGAGGATTTTGCGGATCTTTTCCTCCGGCATTTCCATTTTTTTCGCGAGCTCAGACGGATCGGGTTCTTGACCGGTCTCCTGCAAAATTTGTCGGGAAATCCGATTCATTTTGTTGATGGTTTCGATCATGTGCACGGGGATGCGAATGGTGCGCGCTTGATCAGCGATTGAGCGCGTGATCGCTTGGCGTATCCACCACGTTGCATAGGTCGAAAATTTGTAGCCGCGACGATATTCAAATTTATCGACGGCTTTCATCAAGCCGATATTGCCCTCTTGAATGAGATCCAAGAACTGCAGTCCGCGGTTGGTATATTTTTTTGCGATGGAGATCACTAAGCGTAAGTTCGCCTCGATCATTTCGCGCTTGGCGCGCCTTGCGCGCGCCTCGCCGGTAGACATCTGGCGGCCGATTTCCTTCAATTCTTTAATCGGGATGCCGACCATTTTATGCAAGTCGATAATGTTCTGTTGCTGTTCGACAATGGCATGTTTGAATCGACCGAGCGCGGCGCTGTAGGTTTTGCGCTGCGCACCTTCGTCGATGACCCATTTGAGATTGGTCTCGTTGCCCGGGAAAGTCTTGATGAAATACGCTCGCGGCATCCCGGCGGAATTGACGCACAACTCCATAATTTGGCGCTCGTAACCACGCACTTGCTCAACTAACGCGCGCAAACTGGTACACAGCGCATCGACGATCTTGGCGCC
>JANNFT010000298.1:0-3169 GCA_031380185.1 Pseudomonadota bacterium | reverse complement strand
GTCGCCTTCGCCGCTTCGGCGACATTGTTAATGCCACGCGAACCACAACCCACGGCGATACTCATGCCGGGTTTAATTTTGGCGCGAATTTCCGCGCGTTTGAATTCGCCGTTGATCGCAGCGGTAACGCTGGCCAGTTTTTCAGTCTTGAATTTCTGCCGGACTTCGACCATGCGCGGCAACGGGAAATCCAATCCGCCTGCGATGTTGGTTTCAATTTTATTGCCGATCATAATGGTCTCCTTGCTTGATCGAAATGGTGTCATTCCCGCGAAAGCGGAAATCTATTTTTGCGTCCCAATGAACCCCCGCTTTCGCGGGAATGACAGAGTGCGTATATCATGCGTGTCGTAACTACACATTCTATCAAAATGAACCCATGCCAACCTGACAATCGTAACCGCGATTGGAGCAACCGTGCTCGACTTTGTGTCGCACTCTATTTCGCGAGTTTCGCGCTCACGAACCACGCCGCCGTCGTCGACATCAAAATCGAGTCGCGCGCGCCGGCGCTGCAAGGCAAGGAATTCGGCAACGCCGGCGCCTACGAAAAACTCGAAGGTGTGGTGACTTTCGCACTCGATCCGAGCCTCGCGGCGAATGCCAAAATCGTCGATCTCGATAAAGCGCCGCACAACATGGAAGGCTTGGTCTATGCGCAGGCGAACTTCATGGTGCTGCAGCCGGTGGACGCCAGCAAGGCTTCGGGAATTGGCGTTTTGGAAGTCAGCAACCGCGGCGGCAAAGCCATGTTGCCGTATTTCAACGGCGGCGCCCATGGCAACGATCCGGCGCAAGACAAAGACTTCGGCGACGGTTTCTTGATGCGGCGCGGCTATACGCTGCTGTGGGTTGGCTGGCAGTGGGACGTGCCGCGCGCGCCGAAAGCATTGCAATTGTCCGCGCCAATCGCGAAGGACAACGGCAAGTCCATTAAAGGTTGGGTGCGTTCCAATCGAGTAATGGAAGAGGATGATACGTTCATCGCGCTGTCCCATCGCAATCACTATCCCTACGTTGCGATCGATCAAGACGATCCCGGTAATATTCTGACCGAACGCGATTCACGCGACGCACCGCGCACAATCGTGCCGCGCGAAAAATGGTCGTTCCTGAACGGCACCAGTGGTGTCGACGGCGCCGACTATATCAGCAAAGAAGGTGGTTTCAGCGCCGGAAAAATCTACGAAATCGTCTATCGATCGCAAGATCCGCGCGTGGTCGGAATGGGCTTCGCGGCCGTGCGCGATTTTATGAGCTATGCCAAATACGAGCCATCGAGTCCGTTTAAAGTTAAACAGGGCATTGCCTTCGGCGTATCGCAGACCGGGCGTTTTATGCGTCATTTTCTTTATGAAGGGTTCAACAAAAACGAGCGCGATCGTCAAGTGTTCGACGGCATGTTGATTCATACGGCCGGTGCGGGGCGTGGCAGTTTCAACCATCGCTTCGCGCAACCTTCGCGCGACGGCCATCGCTTTTCCACGTTTAATTTTCCGACGGATTTATTCCCGTTTAGCGGCGCGCCGCAAACGGATCCCGAACTCGGCGTCAGCGCGGGGTTGTTGCCGAAGACTCATCTGCCGAAGATTTTTTATACTAATAGCGGCTACGAATACTGGGCCCGCGCCGCATCGCTGATTCACACCACGATCGATGGCAAGAAAGATATCGAACCGCTCGAGAACGAGCGCATCTATCATCTAGCCAGCGGACAACATTTTGTGATTCCTTTTGCACCGCGCGAAACCCTGCCGGGAACCGATGTCTTTCTCGGCAATCCGCTCGATTATCTGGTGAATTTGCGAGCGCTGTTGCCGCGATTGGCCAATTGGGTGGCAAGCGATGATGCTCCGCCGAACAGCGCCTATCCTAGAGTTGCCGATAATATGCTTGTAGAGCCAACATCCATGCGCTTTCCTAAGGTGCACGGTATGGAAGTCGCGCGCGTCGCCAATGTCCCGCAGCGTCTCGATTTCGGCCCGCGCTGGAAACAAGGCATCATCGATCTAGAGCCGCCAGCGCTCGGCAAGGCCTACGGCGTGCTGGTTCCTCAAGTCGATGAATTCGGCAACGAACTCGGCGGCATTCGCAATGTCGAGATCGCCGTGCCGCTCGGGACCTATACGCCGTGGGCTTTGCGCACCGGGCTGCCTGGGGCGCAAGGCGAGCTGCGGGATTTTTATGGTACATGGGCGCCGCTGGCAAAACAGCCGAATGCGCAAGACTCCCGCCCCGCCGTCAGTGCCCAATATGAGAATAAAAACACCTATCTCGAACAGGCCAAACGCGCGGCGAAGGCGTTGACCGAAGCAGGCTATTTGTTGGACGAAGATATTCCGCGCACATTGCAACGCGCGGCGCAAACCTGGGATTGGGTCATGCGCTAATCGGTCAGGTGAGTGAAGAGGAATTTTCCTTGCAAATCAGTTTTCTAGCGGATACACTGAATGCGGTTTTTGGGGAGATTGCGTAACGCAATCGGCGTTAAATCACCTTAGCTCCGGCGAACTACCTTTTTTTTAATGCACCCTAGGCGCATCGATGAGAATTAGCATTTTCGGTTTAGGTTACGTGGGCGCGGTCTCGGCCGGATGCCTGGCGGCCGACGGTCACACGGTGATCGGCGTCGATCCTAACGCCACTAAAGTCAAATTAATTAACGGCGGAGTCACGCCGATTATCGAAAAAGACATCGGCGAAATCATCGCCAAAGCCGTCGCGGAAAAACACTTATGGGCGACAACCAATGTTATCGAAGCGATCAACGAATCTGAATTATCAATCGTCTGCGTTGGTACGCCGAGCGAACGCAATGGCAGTCTCGACCTGCGCTACATTCGCAACTGCTGCGAAGAAATCGGCCGAGCGCTGGGCGGCAAATCGAGTTGGCACAACGTCACGATCCGCAGCACGATTTTGCCGGGCACGATGCGCAATATCATCATCCCGATGCTGGAAGCATCGAGTGACAAAACAGCCGGCGTCGATTTCGGCATTTGCAACAATCCGGAATTTTTGCGCGAAGGCACGGCGGTGTACGACTATCGCAATCCGCCCAAGACCGTCATCGGCGAAATCGATGCGCGCAGCGGCGATGTCCTCGCCGGGTTGTACGCGCACCTGCAAGCGCCGCTGATCCGCACCTCGGTCGAGACCGCGGAAATGG
>JANNFT010000297.1:0-1931 GCA_031380185.1 Pseudomonadota bacterium | reverse complement strand
TTTCGCGTCGGCCAGCATTTTGACGAAGCCATGGGTTTCGCCCAAGCCTTTTGCGCGACCATTGGCCATGAATGGGAAACTGCCCGCGCGATATTCTGCGCCGCGCGCTTTCAACTGTTTCTCCGTCTCGCCGACCCAGGCAATTTCCGGCGCAGTGTAAATCACCCACGGAATCGTGTCGAGGTTTACGTGGCCCTTCTGACCGGCGATCAACTCGGCGACGGCAACGCCCTCTTCCGAGGCTTTATGCGCCAGCATCGGTCCGCGCACGACATCGCCGATGGCGTAAACGTTGTTGGCGATTGTGCGGCAATTGGCGTCGACTTGAATGAAACCGTTCGCATCTAATTTGATGCCGACCGCGTCGAGATTCAGTCCGATCGTGTTCGGCGCCCGGCCAACCGCCATGATGAGTTTGTCGACGATCAATTGCTTCGCGCCATCTGTGCCTTGGTAGTCGATCGTGACCCGATTATTCGCCAACGTAACAGATTTTATTTTGACGCCTAACTCGATTGCCAGGCCTTGCTCTTTGGTGAAAATCTTGCGTGCTTCCGCGGCGACTTGCTCATCAACGGCGCCGAGAAATTCCGGCAGCGCTTCAAGGACGCTCACTTCGGCGCCGAGGCGTTGCCATACGCTACCCATTTCCAAGCCGATGACGCCGGCGCCGATCACACCGAGTTTTTTCGGCACACTTGGAATGGACAGCGCGCCCTCGTTATCGAGGATTAATTGATTGTCGACTTTCGCGAATGGCAATGCCCGCGGTACCGAGCCGGTGGCGATCACGACATGTTTCGCCGAAATCGTTTCGCGCTTTTCGCCGTCGCTTATCTCAATCTGATAGGTCTCGCCACCACTGACAAAGCGGCCTGCGCCGAACATCGAAGCGACCTTATTTTTCTTCAACAAAAAGCCAATACCGCCGGTCAGTTGATCGACGATCTTGTCTTTACGCGCGAGCATTTTTGCCAGATCGAGCGTGACGCCTTGCGCCTGGATACCGTGAGCGGCAAAACCATGCATCACTCGATGATAATTTTCCGAAGACTCGAGCAAGGCTTTGGACGGAATGCAGCCGACGTTCAGACATGTGCCGCCGAGACTCGGTTTGCCTTTGGCATTTTTCCAGTTGTCGATACAAACGCTATTGAAACCGAGCTGCGCGGCGCGAATCGCTGCGACGTAACCACCGGGACCGCCGCCGATCACGGCGACATCGAAAGCTTGAGACATGGGTTTAGGATTTAGGCGCTAGGATTTTGGGACGAAGCTAGGGGTTGGTTAGTCTTTAGCCATTAGCCACCGCTTTTAAAGTTCTAAAAGCAAACGCGCCGGATCTTCCAACGCATCCTTCATCGCAACCAACGACAGCACCGCTTCGCGGCCGTCGATGATGCGGTGGTCGTAGGACAGCGCGAGGTAATTCATCGGGCGAATGATGATTTGTCCATTCTCCACGACGGGCCTTTCTTTGGTGGCATGAACGCCGAGAATCGCCGATTGCGGTGGATTGATGATCGGCGTCGACAACATGGAACCGAATACGCCGCCGTTGGAAATTGAGAACGTGCCGCCGGACAATTCTTCGATGGTGAGCTTGCCGTCTTGCGCGCGCGCGCCGAAATCGGCGATGCGTTTTTCGATACCGGAAAACGATAATCGATCCGCGTCGCGAACGATCGGGACGACCAATCCGCGCGGGCTGCCGACGGCGATGCCAATATCGTAATAGCCGTGATAGATGATATCGTTGCCGTCGATGGACGCGTTCACCAACGGGAATTTCTTCAGCGCGGCAACTGCGGCTTTGACAAAAAACGACATAAAGCCGAGCTTCACGCCGTGTTCTTTTTCAAACTTTTCTTTATATTTATTGCGCAGATCCATGACCGGCTGCATATTGACTTCGTTGAACGTTGTCAAGA
>JANNFT010000280.1:0-10681 GCA_031380185.1 Pseudomonadota bacterium | reverse complement strand
CCGCTCAAGCAGCCTACCCGGGAACCGCGCGAGCAGCGCGAATGTTCCCCTATTTGGCCTTGCTCCGGATGGGGTTTACCTCGCCAGCGCGCGTTGCCGCGTCTGCGGTGGTCTCTTACACCACCGTTTCACCCTTACCTGTCGCACCGCTATGCGGTTCGACCGATGCGCCAGCGCACAGGCCTTTCGGCATCTACACCAGCGCACAAGCCGCTCTCTTTCAGGACTTGGGCGCGTGTACTTGCGCACCAACGCCAAATCCGCGACATCGGCGGTCTATTCTCTGTTGCACTTTCCGTCGCCTCACGACGCCCGGCCGTTAGCCGGCATCCCGCTCTCTGGAGCCCGGACTTTCCTCTGCGCGCGAACGCACAGCGACTGTCTGGCCAGCTTCTCAGGCATCATAACACCGCGCCCGACACAAGCTCTTCTTCGCGAGATGGATCGTAAAAACCGTGTTGTTCTATTTGAGAGCGAATACCATCGTTTTGTCTTTCGGAATGGCATGCCGGGAGGGCCGCTCGAATATTGCCTCAGGCGCAAGGTCAGTGGCTAGCCTAGGGCTACCCCGTACAGACAAATTATTGCGCAATACTCCAAGCAACGTTTTCGTTCGCGCGAAACGGCACTAGGACCTCATTTGCGTACGCCAACTCCGCCGTGACGGCAGTTGAAGTTTTGCTAAGGGTGACCTGGCCAAGGTTGCGCGGCAAAGCATAAAAATCCGCGCCAAAGAAACTCGCAAAGCCTTCTAACATTTCTATTGCGCCGACCGCATCAAACGCCTCGGCATAAAGTTCCAGCGCAGCGTTTGCGGTATAAACACCGGCGCAGCCGCACGCGTGTTCCTTGGTATGTTTGGCGTGCGGCGCGCTGTCGGTGCCGAGAAAAAATTTCGCGTTGCCGCTGGTTGCTGCATTCACCAACGCAAGCCGATGTTCCTCGCGTTTGAGCACCGGCAAGCAATAGTGATGCGGACGAATACCGCCCTGAAATAACGCATTGCGATTTAATAAAAGATGGTGCGCCGTAATCGTCGCGGCGATATTCGGGCCTGCTGCCGTAACAAACTCGGCAGCTTGTTTGGTGGTGATATGCTCCAGCACCAAGCGCAATTTCGGATATCGACTCACCAGCGGCGCCAAGCAGCGCGCGATAAATACCTGTTCGCGATCGAACACGTCGACGTCGGCGTCTGTCACCTCTCCGTGAACCAACAGCGGCAATCCCGTTGCTTCCATGGCTGCCAATACCTCACTGACTTTTTTTATATCCGTGACGCCCGATTGCGAATTGGTCGTCGCGCCCGCCGGATAAAGCTTTACCGCGTACACCAATCCAGACGCTCTGGCACGTTCAATTTCCGCGGGAGACGTATGGTCTGTCAGGTACAAAGTCATCAACGGGGTGAAGACCATGCCGCGCGGTAATGCCGCGAGAATGCGCTCGCGGTAAGCACGCGCCAGATCGACCGTAGTGATCGGCGGCCTGAGATTCGGCATGATGATGGCGCGGGCAAAACGCCGCGCGGTATCGGGCAGCACCGCCGCCATTTGCGCGCCGTCGCGCAAATGCAAATGCCAATCGTCGGGCCGCGTTATCGTAATCGACTGCATAGATTCTTTCATGCTAATTGCTTGATCGCCAGTGCACGTTCGTAAGCGTCGTTCTTGCTTGCGTGGGTGATCGCGGCGGCAAGTTTGGCAACCTGTTTCACCGGCAACGCCTCGCTCAACAACAGCCGCACCACGCGCTCCAACTCGACATCGATCGCGTTGCTATCCGGCGCGGCGCCATCGACCAGCAGCACGAATTCCCCTTTCAAGCGATTGCTGTCCGCCGCTATCCACGGCGCCGCGTCGCCTAATTCGCAGCGGTGAATGGTTTCGAATAATTTGGTCAATTCGCGCGCGATCACCACAACGCGTGCGGCGCCAAACACCGCCGTCATATCCTCGATACATTCCATTACTCGATGCGGCGCTTCGTAGAATACCAATGTCCCGGTTTGCGCGCTGATCGACTCCAAGTATTTTTTCCGCGCCGCCGATTTTATCGGCAAAAATCCATGAAATGAAAACGGCAACGCCTGCATACCCGAGGCAGATAACGCGGTCGCTAAAGCACTAGCCCCAGGAATAGGCACGACCGCATAACCCGCACGCCGCACGCAATCAACCAAGATCGCGCCGGGATCGGATATTCCAGGCGTGCCGGCATCGCTTACCAGCGCCAGCGATTGCCCCGCGCAAAGATGCTCGACAATTTGTTCGGAACGTTCCCGTTCGTTGTGCTGATGTAACGAAATCAGCTTGGTGTTGATGCCATGGTGCTGCAGCAACACCGCGGTATTGCGCGTGTCCTCCGCGACGACTCGATCAACGTTACCCAAAATGTCCAGTGCGCGCAAAGTAATATCGCGCAAATTCCCAATCGGCGTGGCGACCACATATAATGTAGCGCTTCTAACTTCGGTTTGAAACAAATGCGTTTTCCTCTGCTGATTCGCGCTTTAGTGCTCTGCGCGCCACTTTTTTCCCAAGTGGCATTGTCGGCGGATGACGCGCCGAGCGCAACCGCGCCGGCGGCCGTAGACGACAGGACAAGCGCAAATCCCAGCGACGAAAAGAAAAATGACATGGCGCCGGACGTCATCATCTTCCCGATTCCCGAGGAAGTTGGTCCGGTACCGGAACCCCAAGTCGTTATCGCACCCGTGAAACCACCGCATTTGGCGTTATTGCTGCCGCTAAAATCGGCAACCTTTGGCCGCGCCGCCGACGCGGTTAAAGAAGGTTTCCTCGCCGCTTCGCAGGTTCCTGGCGCCGAGCCGAGTCTGCCAATCGAAATTTACGATAGCGAAGAAGGCGGCAAAAACCTGTTGCCGATTTATAACCGAATTCTCACGGACGATGCCAGGATCGTGGTCGGTCCGATGACGCGCAGCGAAGTGACTGAAATCGCGAAAAGTGGCATGGTCACAGCACCGACGCTGGCGCTCAATCTCCCCGAAGGCGCCAATCTAGCGTTACCATCGTTGTTTTTCTCGCTCAATCTCTCCCAGGAAGGCGAAGCGCGACAACTCGCGAACATCGCATTCGCGCGCGGGCTGCGCCGCGCCGCCACTGTTACCTCGGCGGCGGCTCTGCCAAAGCGAATACAAGCTGCGTTCGCGGACGAGTGGCTCAAACTCGGCGCGACCACAACACTAGAATACGTTTTCAGCACCGGGGCAAAAAGCCTCACACGATTTCGCACCGCACTCAAGGCGCAACAAGTCGATGTCGTATTCATCGCCACGGACGCGACCATCGCACGCAAGATTCGCCCCTATATTCGCAGTAATTTAGCGATTTATGCGACCTCGCAAGTATTCCGCAGTAAAAATGACGCTGCGATAAACGTCGATTTAAAAGACCTGAATTTTGTCGACATGCCCTGGCTGATCAAACCTGATCACGCCGCTGTCATGGTTTATCCAAAACCGAAAAAATCATTGACCGCGGAGTTGCAACGTTTTTACGCACTCGGTATCGATGCCTACCGTATCGCGCAACAAATGCTGCGAGGCGAAGCGCCGCCGGATGAATTCCTCGACGGTGTAAGTGGTAGAATTACGCTCACAGCGGGCCATTGGTACACGCGAGAATTGTTGCAAGCGACATTCGATCAAAGCGGCGCGGCGAAACCGCTTGCCCCTTGACCAGCCGTGGCGAGCAAGCCGAGGCGCTGGCCTTGCGCTACCTGGAATCCAAGGGACTCAAGTTAATTGCGCAAAACTATCGCTGCCGCTTCGGCGAAATTGACCTCATTATGCGCGACGGGCAAACCACGGTATTCACCGAAGTCCGGCTGCGCAAATCCGACGCTTTCGGCGGCGCGCTGGCGAGTGTCGACAGTAACAAACAACGACGCATTTTATCTGCCGCGCGACACTATTTGAGCGAGCAACGCGGGTCGCCGATTTGCCGCTGCGACGTGGTGCTGCTGAACCAGATTTCTGAGCAAGGAATCGAGTGGATTCAGAACGCATTCTCGGAATAATCTATTTTGTTTCGCAACAAATCGCTTTACAATCGCCCCGATGGATTCTATAAAACGCATCACGCAACATTTTGAAGCAAGCGCGCAACTTAAGTTGTCGATGGCAAAGCCGCTCGCCCCGGCTATCGCGAACGCCGCGCAACTCATGGTCAAATGTCTGCTCGCCGATAGCAAAATTCTCGCCTGCGGCAATGGCGGTTCGGCCGCCGACGCGCAACATTTTTCCGCCGAATTGCTGAATCGTTTCGAGATGGAGCGGCCCGGCCTGGCCTGTGTCGCGCTTACTACCGATTCATCGACCATGACCTCGATCGCTAACGATTATTCTTTCGAGCAAATTTTTTCCAAGCAAGTTCGCGCCCTCGGCCGCAAGGGCGATGTGTTACTCGGGATTTCCACCAGCGGCAATAGTCCTAACGTGATCGACGCGATTTACGCCGCCCATGAACGCGCCATGAATGTCGTCGCGCTGACCGGACGTAAGGGCGGCAAAATCGGTCAACTGATGGCCGAGCACGACGTTCACATCTGCGTCGGATCAGACATCACCGCGCGAATCCAAGAAGTTCACCTACTCACCTTGCATTGCCTTTGCGATGCAATCGATTGCACTTTACTAGGAGTTGAATAACGATGCGTAAATATATATTTTTGACCGCCCTATCTGCACTGCCCTTTCTGCAAGGTTGCATACCGCTAATTATTGGCGGCGCTATAGGCGCTGGCGCGCTGTTAGTTACGGATAGACGTCCCGCTGGCGCCTACGTTCAGGATGAAGGCATCGAGATCCGCGCGATTAAACGAATCAGCGACCGCTATCGCGATACTTCGAATATCAACGTGACGAGCTACAACCAAAATGTTTTGCTCACCGGCGAAGCGGGAACTGACAAGATCAAAACCGATGCCGAAGCCATCGTTCGCAGCGACGTCAAAGTCAAGACAGTCTTCAACGAACTCACTGTTGCGGGCAATAGTTCGCTCGGTTCGCGCAGCAACGATACCGCGATCACATCAAAAGTGAAAACGCGCTTTCTCGCCAATTCGGGACGCTTCTCGCCGAATCACATCAAAGTGGTCACCGAGAACAGCGTCGTGTATCTAATGGGCATCGTCACGAAGAACGAAGGCGACGCCGCGACCGAAGTTGCCAGCACCACCAGCGGCGTGCAACGCGTTGTTAAATTATTTGAATATAAGAGCTAACTAACGAAAGTGGCGAGAAAAATGAGCGCCACTAATTTGCATGTCAATCGAAGCTTGTTTCCCAACGACATCGTGCAAAACCGTCTGCTGGATCCGCGCTGGATGGATCGCCGGCTGGACGAACAAATCTGCTTCGATAAAACGTGGGACGAGCGTGTTCTCCAAGTTATCCTGAAAAATCTATCACTCTTGTTTAAGCGTAGTTTCATCACGTCGCAAGACTTGAGCCGTTACCGCACAGAACTCGCGTAATGTTGTCGCCGCCGGTATTCGAAGCGAAGGTTTGTTCTCCGGCAGATTTGGCGCAACGAGTTTCGTCGTTGTCGCGGCCACTGGTATTCACCAACGGCGTATTCGATATTTTGCATCGGGGCCATGTGACTTATCTCGCGCAGGCGCGTGCCCTTGGTGCGAGCATGGTTCTGGCGCTGAATTCCGATGCCTCGGTCAAACGATTAAACAAAGGCGCAGATCGGCCAATAAATACGTTGGCAGACCGAATGGCCGTAGCCGCCGCGCTGTCGATGGTGGATGTCGTTACATGCTTTGAGGACGACACGCCGCTGAATTTGATTCTCGCGTGCAAGCCGAACGTTCTGGTGAAAGGCGGCGATTGGCCTATCGATCAGATCGTCGGCGCTACTGAAGTTCAAAGTTGGGGCGGGAAGGTGTACTCGATTCCGTTTTTGCATGAACGGTCGACGACGGCTACGCTGAACAAAATCAGATCGTGAACAGGCTATTTTCTCAGGCCGTTTAATTTCTACCGTGTCATTCCCGCGAAAGCGGGAATCTATTTGGCCTTTGATCAACCGCTAGATGGATTCCCGCCTTCGCGGGAATGACAGAATTTATGCTCCCGTGTTTATCCATCAATTTATATGCCTGAAAGTCTAGTCGATAAACTCAACGCCATCGTCGGCGCCAATGCCGTGATCACCGAAGCTGACGCCATGGCGCCCCATCTAAACGATTGGCGTGGGCGTTATCGCGGCGACGCCATCGCAGTCGTAAAACCCAACAGCACGGAACAAGTATCCGCCATCGTGAAACTCTGCGCCGCAACTGGTACTTCCATCGTTCCGCAAGGCGGCAACACGAGCCTTTGCGGCGCGTCGGTGCCGCAGGAAAACAGTCAATCCATCGTCTTAAATCTCATGCGCATGAACAATGTGCGCGCCATCGATCTCGACAACAACACGATGACGGTCGAAGCCGGATGCGTGCTCGCGCAGTTACAGCAAACCGCGCAGCAAAACGATCGATTGTTCCCTTTGAGTCTCGCCGCGGAAGGCAGTTGCACCATCGGCGGAAACCTTTCCACCAACGCCGGCGGCACCGCGGTGTTACGTTACGGCAACACGCGCGAATTGACTTTGGGCCTAGAAGTCGTATTGCCGGACGGGCAAATCTGGTGCGGCTTGCGCGGATTACGCAAGGACAATACCGGCTACGATCTGAAGCAATTATTCATCGGCGCCGAAGGCACGCTCGGGGTGATTACCGCTGCGGTTCTGAAACTTTTTCCACAACCGAAATCGAGCGCGACCGCGTTGATCGGTGTCACCAGCCCATCGCAAGCGCTGCAACTTTACGATCAACTGCGCGCGAATTGCGCCGAGCGATTGACTGGCTTCGAACTGATTTCGCGGGTCTGTCTTGATTTCGTTTTGCGCCATATTCCGAACAGCCACGATCCGTTAACGATGCCGTTCCCGTGGTACGTTTTGATCGAACTGTCGGAAAGCGCAGCCACATTAAACGCCAACGATATGCTCGAACAAGAACTCGTCATCGCGTTAGAGCGCAGCCATGCGGTCGATGCCGTGGTCGCAAAAAGTACCGCGCAAAGCCAGGCACTATGGTCGCTACGGGAAAATATTTCGGAAGCGCAGCGCTTCGAAGGCGCCAGCATCAAACACGATATTTCCGTGCCGATCAGTTCCATTGCGGAATTTGTCACTCGCGCGAGCGCCGCTCTGGAAGCGGCGTTTCAAGGTATACGCATCGTCGCATTTGGCCACATGGGCGATGGCAATTTACATTTCAACGTCAGCCGTCCGCAGGCGCAAAGCGACTCAGAGTTTTTTGCGCGCGCTCTTCAAATCAACAAAATCGTCCACGATTTGGTTCACACAATGAACGGCAGCATCAGCGCGGAACATGGTTTGGGGCAACTGAAACGCGATGAGATCACACGTTACAAAAGCAAATTGGAACTCGATTTGATGCGCGCCGTGAAGCGCGCATGGGATCCGCTGGGGATCATGAATCCCGGCAAAGTAATTTAGCCATCGCGCCAGGAGCCGCTTGGATATTAGCGTCCAGCGATGCACTTGCCACCAGGCAAGCGCAATGCGCCGCGTGGCTCGATTATGTTTCAAGCGAGAACAAGGGTCGGGGACGAGTGCCGGCGTTCGACCATCCATACTTTGATCGATTCGAACACTACTCCGATTTCACCTCGCCGGAAAACTGATGCAGCAACACCTTGCGCACCATATGCACATGTTGGCGCAATGTATAAACCTGGTCGGCGAAAGCAAGTGGTGTGGGAATGCGATGGGCGGCGCGTTCGATACGATCGATCTCTTCGAGCCATTCAGCACGCGACTTGCCTTCGGGCTTTTGCTGCGCTTCGAGTTCGATCATCTTTAGTTCGCCGTAGTAGCGAAAAATCCGACGGCGTATTCGCCACGAATACAAAAACGGTGCGATTCGAAACAATGGAAACAGCAGGGCAATAATCGGCAGCAACATGAATACAAGCCGATCGACCAGTGTCGCCGCCCAGAACGGCAGGTAGCGTTGCAAGAACGGCTTGCCACTCTTGTAGTAACGCTCTGCTTCACGCGAAAGTGGAATTTCGACACCATTCGGTGTCGGGAATTGGCCGGCACGTGCAAACAAGCCGGCGCCGCCGTGATATTCACTAAGCGCCTGCAAGGTCAGATCGATTAACGCCGGATGAAAATCGGCGCGCGCCACTAACGTCGTGCTCGGCGCGACCAAGCTCATATCTTTCGGCGGAATATTTTGCGGCAAATCGATCGTGCCACGCGGCAGAGTCAACGCCGACAAATAAGGAAATCGCCGCACATATGCTTCTGCTTGGGTGAAGTTGAACATCGCCAGGTCAGGCGAATACAACATCGTCCACACGGCGCTCGATTGCGCCGGAGCAACGATGAATACCGCATCGACCTGCTTGTTCAGGAGCGCCTGAGCGGCGTTCATACCGCCCAGCGGCGAGATGATCGTCGGCTCATCCGCCACCGCGTGAGCGCGCAACAGTTCGAGTACGAGCGTACGGGCGCCGCTGCCCTCCGGTCCAACCGCCACACGCTTACCCTTCAACTGTTGCAGATCGGTGAGGTTGAAATCTTTTCCATGGAACAACCACAACGGCTCCGGATAAATTACGCCCAATGACACCAAGCCGTTAGTTTCTTTTCCCAGAGCAACACCGCTTTGCAGCAGACCGATATCGATGTCTTCGTTTTGATCCAATAACCGATCCAGATTTTCCGAGGCGCCGGCCGAGGCTTTGATGTCGAGCGTGATGCCGTTGCGGGCAAAGAAATCCTTATAACGCGCCGCGTAGATTTGGTAGGCGCCGTCGGCCGGCCCAGTGACGATAGTGACATGACCCGGCGGCGCCGGCCGCATGAATTTGTAGGTCGCCCAGAACACCGCGAACAACACCACAAAAGCTGCCGCGCCGACGATCACAGCGTCTTGCAGCGACAGTCTGAGAAAACGTTGCCAAGGATTTCGCAATTCCGCTTCCAATTCAACGCTTAAATTTCGAGACGCAATGTGCCTTTGCTAACGCGGCGAAACCGATTGCAAGAGCAAAATGCGCCGGTGAATTTTCATGCCCGTGACGGGTTTCGCTGCGCGCTACCCATCCTACGAATTATGCTTGGGTAAGGAGCAGATACTTTTCACGCAGCATTTCCTGGCTTTCGACCACGTCGGGATGTGGAATGATGCACTCGACGGGACACACTTCGATGCATTGCGGCTGATCAAAATGACCAACGCATTCGGTGCAAAGTTTTGCGTTGATTTCGTAAAACTCTATGCCTTGATAGATTGCATTGTTTGGACATTCCGGCTCGCAAACGTCGCAGTTGATGCACTGATCGGTAATCAACAAGGCCATCGTTATTTTTTGATTTTGTCCTGCATTCTTTGCACCACGAGCGGACTTACGAATTGGCTCACGTCACCACCCATGGACGCAATCTCGCGCACGATCGTCGCCGAGACAAACATGTAACTGTCCGATGGCGTCATGAATACCGTCTCGATGCGCGGCAACAATTTGCGATTCATGCCGGCCATTTGAAATTCGTATTCGAAATCGGACACGGCGCGCAAGCCACGCAGGATCACGTCGGCGCCCTGCTGCTTTAAAAACTCTGTCAGCAAACCGGTAAAACGAACCACTTTGATATTGGCTACCGGCTCAAGCAATTCTGTCGCGATCTGCACACGCTCGTCAAGCGAAAACATCGGTCGCTTAGCGCTACTCTTGGCGATGGCCAAAACGACTTCGTCGAACAATTTCGCCGCGCGCTTCGCCACGTCCTCGTGACCGAGCGTGAGTGGGTCGAAGGTTCCGGGATAAATGGCTCGCGTCATTTAGCTTTCCTGTGCAATAGCGGGCGTCATGATTTGGAATTTTACTTGACCGGCGCGACTTTGTTTGAGGATTTTCCAGGTCGGACTCGGCTCAAAGCCGAGTTCCGACTCGGTGTAAATTTTCGCGTCCGGCGCCAGCCATGGGGGAATCATCCTCAGGGCTTGTTCGAGCAGACCTTGGCTAAACGGTGGGTCGAGAAAAACGACGTCGAATGGTCGCGCCGCGCCGCGCAGAAAATACAGTGCGTCGACGTTTTCAACGAAGGCGTTGCCTGCGCCCAAACGTTGCGCGTTGTCCTTCAGACTACGCGCCACCTGCCGTGATTGCTCGATCATCAACACTTCGGCCGCGCCACGCGACAGCGCTTCAAATCCGAGGGCGCCGCTGCCGGCGAACAAATCAAGACAGATTTTCTCATCGAGGCATTGCCCAAGCCAGTTGAACACGGTCTCGCGAACCCGATCCGGTGTCGGCCGCAGCCCAACCCCATCGGGAAATTCTATGGTGCGACTACGCCACAATCCGCCGATGATGCGGACTTGGTTCGGCGCTTTGCGCATCACCTATTTGGCTTCGACCTTCTGTTCCGTCGAATCAGGTAATCCCACAACCACGGTCACCATGTTATCTGGCACCACTCGGCGCTTGAACGCGTCTTTGATTTCCGCGACAGTGACCAGTTCGACTTTTTTCACGTAGTCGTCTAGAAACGTCAGCGGTAATTTGTAGAATCCAATCAACTGTAAATATTCGAACTGCTTGCGATTGCTATCGATTCGC
>JANNFT010000268.1:0-10635 GCA_031380185.1 Pseudomonadota bacterium | reverse complement strand
CATCGAAGCGTGGCGGCACGCCAATCCCGGCAAAAAGCTCGAAGGTAACGAACAATGGCAAGTGATAGCCGACGCAGCGGCTGAAGTCGGCCCCGCGCTGTTTTTTAGCCTGCTGATCATCACTCTGTCGTTTATCCCGGTCTTTACCTTGGAAGCGCAGGAGGGGCGCCTGTTCTCTCCGCTTGCCTATACAAAAACCTATGCGATGGCCGCTGCCGCGGGGCTATCGGTGACCTTGATACCGGTCCTGATGGGATACCTGATTCGAGGCAAGATTCCAGACGAAACGAAGAACCCGCTTAACCGCGCGCTCATCGCGTTGTATCGGCCGCTGCTGAATGGCGTACTGCGCTTTCCACGCACCACGCTGGTCCTCGCATTGCTGGTGGTGGCAGCGACGGTTATTCCGATCACCAGAATCGGTGGCGAGTTCATGCCGCCGTTGGACGAAGGCGATCTTCTATACATGCCTTCCGCACTGCCGGGCCTGTCAGCGGGCAAGGCCGCCGACGTGTTGCAGCAAACCGACAAACTGATCATGCAGGTGCCCGAAGTGAAGCGAGTGTTCGGCAAAATAGGCCGCGCCGAGACCGCGACCGATCCGGCGCCGCTAGAGATGGTGGAGACGACGATTCAATTCAAACCCCGCTCCGAGTGGCGTCTCGGCATGACGCCCGAGAAGTTGGTCGAGGAACTGGATCGCACGGTGAAATTGCCTGGGCTCGCCAACATCTGGGTGCCGCCGATTCGCAATCGCATCGACATGCTAGCCACCGGGATAAAAAGCCCCGTTGGCGTCAAGGTAGCAGGCGCAGATCTGAGCGAAATCGATCGCATCACCGCGGAGATCGAGCGGGTCGTCAAAACCGTACCGGGTGTTAGTTCCGCATTGGCCGAACGCTTGACCGGCGGGCGCTACATCGATATGAAGATCGATCGCGACAAGGCCTCGCGCTACGGTTTGAACATCAGCGACGTTCAAAGCATCATTTCGGCCGCCATCGGCGGCGAGAATATCGGTGAAACGGTCGAAGGACAACAGCGTTTTCCGATCAGTGTGCGCTACCCACGCGAGGTGCGTGATTCCGTCGAGAAGCTGCGCCAACTGCCGGTGCTCACCGAACGCGGCGCTCAAATTACGTTATCCGATGTTGCAGCGATCAGCATTACCGACGGCCCGCCGATGCTGAAGAGTGAAAATGCGCGTTTGTCCGGTTGGGTCTACGTAGATATCCGCGGACGCGATCTCCGATCGGCGGTCAACGATATGCAGCAAGCGGTGGCGCGCGAGGTCAAAGTTCCTGCCGGCTACTCGATCGCCTGGTCGGGACAATTCGAATTCTTGGAGCGCGCAACCGCCAAGCTCAAGATCGTCGTGCCGTTTACCCTACTCATCATTTTTGTTCTGCTATATCTCACATTCCAGCGCTTTGACGAAGCGTTGTTGATCATGGCGTCGTTGCCTTTCGCGCTGGTAGGCGGGTTTTGGCTGATATTTTTGCTGGGACATGCGATGTCGGTGGCGAGCGTGGTCGGCTTTATCGCGCTCGGCGGCGTGGCGGCTGAGTTTGGCGTAATCATGTTGCTGTACCTCAAACAAGCGCTTGAGAAACGTCAGAGCCAAGGTGGGACGATTAGCGCGGCGGAGCTGGATGCCGCGATTCGCGAAGGCGCCGTGCTGCGCGTGAGGCCAAAGGCGATGACGGTTGCGGTGATTCTCGCTGGTTTGTTGCCGATAATGTTCGGTGGCGGCACGGGATCCGAAGTAATGCAGCGTATCGCGGCGCCAATGGTGGGCGGCATGATCACGGCGCCGCTGCTGTCGATGTTTGTGATCCCGGCCGCCTACCAACTGCTGCGGCGCCGCACTTTACGCGTGAAGTCAGCGACGCTCGTGGCCCCACCAAATAAGCACAACGCGCCGGAGGCCGGCGCATCGTAACGGGAGAGAAATGGAACGTAAGGGACCAGCCGCAGAACGACAGTTTGTTTGTTATCCGGCCTTGGTTATAACTTGCACGACACCTAGTTTTTGAGCATAGCGCTGTTCCATTTCACGGCGGAATTGGATCGCCGCCGAGGCGCCGTCAAACACCACGTCAGTCCACGTGACGGGCGCGCCCATCGCTACCGGCCGCACCAGCTTCAGGTGATGGGCGAGGCCGATGGGTAGGCCGCCCAAGCGCAGGGAATCGGCTGCGGGCATCAATTTGCCCCAAACCGTGAAGCCGCCTTCGCCATCCAACATTTCGCCCGGCATTAATTCGCGCTTGGCTGTTGCAACGACGTCACCGATGAAGTCTTGCGCTTGGCCAGTGGGTTCGTTGCGGATCGCAGCGTGGGCGACACTTAAGCCCAGTTCCAATCCGATTAAATGGAACGGTTTGTACATCGAGGAATATTCGCCGCTGTCGTCGGTGACCAAGCCGTATTCTTTGAAGCAGCGGCGCACATAGTCGCTGCCTGCCGCGAACGTGACGTACACACCCCAGCGCAGGTCGCGCTCGACTTTGCTGCCGTCGCGAGTCATGCTCGAGATGACTTCGACTTGGCCGGCGTGATGCAACTGGCCACCGGCGGATTGCGGCTTCAGAATGTGCGCCAATTCATCGACACCGCAGGCGGGGAATTTGAGTCCGTCCGGCGCGGGCGTTAAGCCGGTGGCGTTCGCCACGGCAGCCATTTCAATGCCGGATTTGGTGCCGTCCAAAAACGAATTGAACATCTGCGCGTTCATGCCGCCGTTGGCGGCGTCTTCGGCGGACAGGCCGTAATGTGGCCACACGGTGTCCGGTGTCGAGGCGTGATAGCCCGGCAAATATTTCGTGCCCTTGCCGGCGGCGACGACATCAAAGCCGGCGCCGCGCGACCATTCCACTTGTTCGCAAATCAACGCCGGCTGATCGCCGTAAGCGAGCGAATAAACGATGCCAGCGGAACGCGCTTTTTCCGCCAGCAGCGGGCCGGCGAGGGCGTCGGCTTCGACGTTCACCATCACCATGTGCTTGCCGTGCTTGCAGCATTGCAGCACGTGATGAATGCCGAGCGCCGGATTGCCGGTGGCATCGATGACGACCTCGATTTCATCGGCGGCGATCAGGGCGTCGGCGGAATCGAGCAGATACGTCGTACCTTTGGATTTGGCTTCGATTAAGGATTTTGCCGTCAGGCGATCTTCGTTCCAGCCGGTGTGCAACAGCGCTTGCTTGGCCCGCGCCGGCGAAAGATCTGCTACCGCGACCAAGTGAATGCCGACCGTACGCCGCGCCTGGGACAAGTACATCGAGCCAAATTTTCCCGCGCCGATTAAGCCGACGCGTATGGGGTTGCCCGCGGCAGCGCGGGCTTCGAGGGAGCGGAGTAGATACATGCTGAGATTCCCAATTTAACGTTGATGGCATTATAATCCGGCGCGCTGGAACGTGGTTCGAGGGAAGCCAAAATCGCGGCAATTATGTTCGCAAATAGCTGCCCTGTGCGCCAATCTCCATGCGGGTTACCAGGCATGCCTATTGGGGAGGCAATATCCGCGCGGGGTCTGGCGGCATGCTTTGTAGCAGTCGCAAGCCGCACGGAAAAAAACTATTCGATTTCCTCTTATAAAACCCCTAGCGCGGGCGTTATAAAAGTGGTAATTTTCGTCTAGGTCGTTTTGGAAGCCCGCAGTGGCTTACCGGAAAAGGCTAAAACAAGTACGATTTGGAGGAATGCCAGCATGGTTGGGCAACAGGATAATGTTAAAAAAATAGCATTATTCCCTTACTCAGTGCGTCTATCCGCTTCACGCCTTAGTTCCTGGCAGCGGCGGTTGTGCCTCTTTTTCGCGCAGCAATTCAATCACACAGTAAACATTTTTGTCAGTTCAGCAGTCTGGTAGCGAGTAGGTGCGCGCCTCGGCTTCGCCGAGTCACGTTTTATTAATAAGTTTGGAGGAGCTTTTCATGGCAATATCGATAAGCGTGAACGGTAAGGCTCAGCAGGTCGATGCACCTGCCGAGATGCCGCTGATGTGGTTGCTCCGGGATACCTTGGGTATGACCGGAACGAAGTTTGGTTGTGGTGTTGGTATGTGCGGCGCCTGTACCGTGCATGTCGATGGTAAGGCGGCACGGGCGTGCGTTGTCACCGTTGGCGAAATGTCGGGTAAGAAAGTGACAACCATCGAAGGCTTGTCCGCCGATGGCAATCACCCGGTGCAAAAAGCATGGCGTGCGCATAACGTGCCGCAATGCGGCTACTGTCAAGCCGGCCAAATTATGCAAGGCGCGGCGTTGATTGCGGAGAAGAAAAATCCGACGGACGCGGAAATTCTCGAAGCCATGTCCGGTAACATCTGCCGTTGCGGTTGCTATCAACGTATTTTTGCAGCCGTCAAAGCTGCTGCAAAGGAGGCGTAAGATGAAAACCGAAAAATTTATTAATCACCCAATCATCCAGAACGTCAGCCGTCGCGATGTTCTGAAAGGCGTAGTCGCATCGGGCGGATTGGTTCTTGCCGCGCAGTTCGTTCCGAGTCTTGCCCATGCTGACGAAAACCAATACAACACCGGCGCCGGCGGCATGCCTGGCGGCGTGGTGTGGGATCCGCATGTGTATGTTGCAATCGCGACCGATGGCACGGTGACCATTGTTTCGCACCGTTCGGAAATGGGCACGGGTTCGCGCACCAGTTTGCCGATGGTGGTCGCCGACGAAATGGGCGCCGATTGGGCCAAAGTTAAGATCGTCCAAGCGCCTGGCGATGAGCCGAAATACGGTAACCAGGATACCGATGGTTCGCGCAGCATGCGCCATTTCATTCAACCGATGCGTGCCTGCGGCGCCGCGACGCGGAATATGCTCGAACGTGCAGCAGCATTGAAGTGGAATTGCTCGGATACCGATGTGCGTACCGACGTGCACAAAGTTGTCCACATTCCGTCCGGCAAATCGTTGGGTTTCGGCGAATTGGCGGCAGCAGCGGCTGAATTGAAGACCCCACGGGCAGCGGATCTGACGCTGAAGACGCCGGCGCAGTTTCGTTATATCGGTAAGGGCAATGTGCCGATGTACGATCTGCACGATATCACCACGGGTAAAGCAATCTACGGCCAGGACGTCATCGTTCCGGGCATGAAGTTTGCCGTGGTCGCGCGGCCACCGGTCGTTGGGGGCGAAGTAACCTCCTTTGACGCAGCCGCGGCGATGAAAGTCCCCGGCGTGATCAAGGTCGTCAAAATCCCTGCCACCAAGGCCCCGGCGAAATTTGGCCCGTTGGGCGGCGTCGCAGTGATCGCGGAAAACACTTGGGCAGCGCTGGAAGGCCGTAAAGTGCTGAACGTAAAGTGGAATGATGGCGCAAATGCCAGTTACGATTCCGACGTCTTCAAGAAGCAATTGCAGGCGATCGCGCGTAAGCCCGGTAAGATCGAACGTAACGAAGGTGATTTTGACGCAGCCATTGCCGGCGCCGCTAAAGTGATCGAGCGCGAATATTACATTCCGCACGCCTCACACGCCACGATGGAACCGCCGGCGGCGGTCGCCAAAGTTGCTAACGGTAAAGCCGAAATCTGGGCCTGCGTGCAAAGCCCGGGCGGCACCCGTGGCGACGTTGCGAACACGCTCGGTCTGGATCAAAAAGACGTAACCGTCAATGTCACTCTTCTTGGTGGCGGCTTCGGGCGTAAATCGAAGTGCGACTTCGCGCTGGAAGCAGCAATATTGTCGAAAGACATGGGCGGAACACCCGTTAAAGTGGTGTGGACGCGCGAGGATGATATCCAACACGCCTTCTATCATTCGGTGTCGTATCAGCATGTCACCGCTGGATTGGACAAGAGTGGCAAGGTCGTCGCCTGGCGTCAACGCAGCGTTTCGCCGTCATTGATGTCCAACTTCATGCCTGATCCGAAACGCGAAAGCGCATTAGAACTCGGCTTGGGCCTGATCGATACGCCGTTTAATGTGCCTAACCTGCGCCTGGAAACCGGCGAAGCGCAAGCGCATACCCGTATCGGCTGGTTCCGTTCGGTGAACAATATTCCCCACGCTTTCGCGATGCAGTCGATGGTGGCGGAGTTGGCCGCCGAATTGGGCCGTGACCAAAAGGACTTCTTGCTCGAAATGATCGGCCCAGCGCGTATCGTTGATCCGCGTAAGACGGTCACCAGCGAGTTGTGGAATTACGGTGATCCGTTCGATACCTATCCGATCGACACCGGTCGTCTGCGTAAAGTGGTGCAACTCGCCGCTGAAAAAGCCGGTTGGGGACGTAAGATGGCCAAGGGAAGTGGCTTGGGTATCGCCGTGCAGCGTAGCTTCCTGAGCTATGTGGCAACCGTGGTTGAAGTTGCGGTCGATGACAAGGGCAACGTTAGCGTACCGCGCGTTGACACCGCGATCGACTGCGGTTTCTATGTCAATCCCGAGCGTATCGCGTCGCAAATCGAGGGCGCTGCCGTGATGGGCCTTTCCATCGCGAAGTACAGCCAAATCACCTTCAAGAACGGCCGCGTGCAGCAAAGCAACTTTAATGACTACCCGGTACTGCGTATTGGCGAAGGCGCGATGGATGTTCGCACCCATATCGTTGAAAACGGCATCAACGTGCCGTCCAGCGGCGTGGGCGAGCCCGGTGTACCGCCGTTCGCACCGGCGTTCACCAACGCGGTGTTTGCCGCTACCGGCAAGCGCATACGCGATCTGCCGCTCGGCAACCAGTTGAGCGCGTAAACCCAATTTCTTCGGGGCGATCCCTCGAAGAAACTTTACTCCAGCAAAAGGAGTTAGTTGGCGCCCACTCGAATTTGAGTGGGCGTTTTTCTTTAGCACTGCAACCACGCTTCGACATGCGCTGCGAGAGGCGGCAGTTCACTGAACCGCCAAGCAGTGAATCCATTTTCCGCGGCGGCTGCGCAATTGTCGGCGCGATCGTCAATAAACAGCATGTGCGCGCGAGGCCAGCGCTGGAGTACGCGGCGGTAGTACTCGGTTTCAGGTTTGCGCACGCCCTCGACGTAGGACAGCAGATGGGCGTCGAGTCGAGCCAATAGCGGCAACAGATGGCAAGCTTCCCGCCAATGCCACCAATTAATGTTCGAGACCAGCACACAAGTAGCGTTTGGCAATTGCGCTTCGAGCCAGAGCACGACATCAAGCTTGATTCCAAGAATGCCGGTCCAACAATCGCGTAATGTCTCGACATCGATTGGATAATCGAGTTCTTTGCTCACGGCGCCGGCAAAGCGTTCCGGCGTCAATTCACCGCGATCGAGGGCGTGGATGATGGGTTGATCGTCAAGCCTTCGCTGCACCTCTTGCGCTGACAAACCGGTGAAATCGCCCAGCCGTTGATAGGTGCGCGCGTGATCGACGCTGAGCAGCACTTCGCCGAGATCGATTGCAAGCAGGTGCGTATCTTTTGCCAATTGCTTTTCCTGTTAAATCGTCGCTATTATCGCGCGCCTTTCGGTTCGCCGGTACAATCGGGTTTCGCCTAATCATCACCTATCCATCATGCGTCAATTTCGCATCGCGCCGAGTATTCTGTCGGCCAACTTCGCTAAGCTCGGCGACGAGGTTTTAGCCGTCCTCGACGCCGGCGCCGATATCGTTCACTTCGACGTCATGGATAATCACTACGTGCCAAACCTCACCATTGGGCCGCTGGTGTGCGAAGCGATTCGTCCGTTAACTAGCGCGCCGATCGATGTGCACCTGATGGTCAAGCCGGTCGATCGCATCGTGCCGGATTTCGCCAAGGCCGGCGCGAACATCATTAGCTTTCACCCCGAGGCGAGCGATCACGTCGATCGCACCATTCAACTCATAAAAGATAACGGCTGCAAAGCGGGGCTGGTGTTTAATCCGGCGACTTCCCTGAGTTATCTCGATCACGTCATCGACAAACTCGATTTGATTTTGATCATGTCGGTAAACCCCGGCTTCGGCGGCCAAAGTTTTATCCGCGAGGCATTGAAAAAATTGCGTGCGGCGCGACAGCGCATCGACGCCAGCGGCCGCGATATTTGGCTGGAAGTCGATGGCGGCGTGAAAACCGATAACATTCGCGAAATTGCCGAGTCGGGAGCGGATACCTTCGTCGCCGGTTCGGCAATATTTGGCAAAGGCGATTACCGTGAAAAAATTGCTGCGATGCGAACCGAGTTGGCGAAGGCGATCGTGTGACGCTGACTTTTCCGATTCCCGTTCGCGCCGTTGCCTACGATCTCGATGGCACCTTAGTCGACAGCGTCGGCGACCTCGCCTATGCAGGCAACCTGATGCGCGAAGAATTGGGCTTACCGCCGTTGCCGGAAGTAGAAATCAAAACCTTTATCGGCAAAGGCATCGCGAATTTGGTTCGGCGCGCGCTGCAAAAAGGCCGCGAACAGGAACCGATTGCCGACGATTACTTTCACAACGCGCTGCACATTTACGAGCAGCACTACGAGCGCGTACTGTGCCGCACCACGCGGCCTTATCCGCGCGCAATAGATGGCCTGGAAGCCGCGCTGGACAAGGGTTTAAGCCTTGCCGTCATCACCAATAAAGCGGCGCGTTTCACGACGCGAATGTTGGACGAATTAGACCTCGCGAAATATTTCGAACTGCGCTTATCCGGCGATTCATTAGCACACAAGAAGCCGCATCCCGAACCGCTTTTATACGCGGCGCAACATTTCGGTATTCATCCGCGCGAATTGCTGATGGTCGGCGATTCCGAGAACGATGCCGAAGCCGCGCACAACGCCGGCAGCCCGACGTTTATTTTGAGCTACGGTTATTTTCAAGGCCATGATTTGGCCGAACTCAAAGCGACGGCAATCATCGCAGACCTTGTCGAAGCGGCGAAATTAATCGAGAATAGCGCTTTGGCAAAACGCACGATAAATTCATGACGCACTTTTTCGACGATTCGACACATAACTGGCGATTGCCGCGCTGATCTGCGCCCTTCGCTTGTTTTCATTCGTTCGTTGAATTTGGAGCCGTCATGACTGAGCAAGAATTCCTGGGCCTTGCCGCCCAACATTACAATTTAATCCCCGTTACCGCCGAAGCGCTGTCCGATTTAGATACGCCGTTGTCGGTCTATCTCAAACTTGGCCGCGAGCCTTACTCCTATTTTTTGGAATCCGTGGTTGGTGGCGAACGCTTCGGTCGCTATTCCTTCATCGGATTGCCTGCGGCGCGGCGCATTCGCGTGTTCGGTAATAAAGTCACGGTGGAAGATGACGGCGTTGCTCTAGAAACCTTGGAATCTCCCGATCCGCTCGGCTTCATCAACGATTATTTGAAGCGCTATAAAGTCGCGCCGGCGCCGGGATTGCCGCGTTTTTGCGGCGGACTGGTGGGTTACTTCGGTTATGACACGATACGTTACATCGAGCGCCGTCTGGCGTCGGCGAAGAAACCGGACCCGCTGAATTTGCCCGACATCGTGTTGTTGTTGTCGACCGAATTGGTGGTGTTCGATAACTTAAGCGGCAAGCTGTATTTCATCGTTTACGCCGATCCCGCCGTGCCGGATGCCTATCTTCGCGCGCGACAACGCCTGGCGGAATTGAAGAGCAAATTGCGCCAACCGATCGAGCCACCACCGAGGTCCGGTGCGGCGACGGCGAGCGCCGTGAGTTCCGAGTTCGGCGAAGAAAATTTCAAAGCCGCCGTGAGTCGCGCCAAGCAATATATATTTGACGGCGATTGCATGCAAGTGGTGTTGAGCCAGCGCTTGAGTCAGGCGTTCGATGCCTCGCCGCTGACGTTGTATCGCGCGCTGCGCACCTTGAATCCGTCGCCTTACATGTTTTACTACAACTTCGAAGACTTTCACGTCGTCGGCGCCTCGCCGGAAATCTTGGTGCGCTTGGAGCAGGGCGCGGTCACATTGCGCCCGATTGCCGGTACGCGCCCGCGCGGCGCGACGCCTGCCGAAGACGAAGCCTTGGCATCAGACTTGCTCGCCGATCCAAAGGAAATTGCCGAGCATGTGATGCTGATGGACCTCGGCCGCAACGATGTTGGCCGCGTCGCCAAAACCGGCAGCGTGAAGGTGACGGACAACATGATCATCGAACGTTACTCCCACGTCATGCACATCGCGTCGAATGTCGAAGGAAAATTGAAACCGGGATTGAACGCCATGGATGTGCTGCGCGCAACGTTTCCGGCCGGAACGGTGTCGGGCTCGCCGAAAGTTCGCGCGATGGAAATCATCGACGAACTGGAACCAACTAAGCGTGGGGTGTACGCCGGCGCGGTCGGCTACTTGGGCTTTAACGGCGATATGGATTTAGCGATCGCGATTCGCACTGCGGTCGTGAAAAATCAAACGCTGTACGCGCAAGTGGGCGCCGGCATCGTCGCTGATTCCGTGCCGCAAAGCGAATGGCAGGAGACGCAGAACAAGGCCAAAGCGGTACTGCGCGCGGCGGAAATGGCGTTGAAGGGTTTGGATTAACGGCGCCCTCGGAACCGTGCAATTCGCCCGGTGGCGGCCTCTCAACACCCCTGCACGACCATGCCAGCAAGATTTCCGGGCGATGTAACGCCATGCGCCAATAGCGGTGCGCCTCCCAGACAATGCCATGCCACAAGCCAATGCCCATAGGCCTCCTGGCGCATAGACAATCACAGAATCCCGCCTGAAAT
>JANNFT010000265.1:0-2558 GCA_031380185.1 Pseudomonadota bacterium | reverse complement strand
GACCAAGACGCCGGCGTGAAAATCGTTCTGCGTGCCTTGGAAGAGCCGCTGCGCATGATCGTTGCCAATGCCGGTGACGAAGCTTCGGTCGTCCTAAACAAAGTTAAGGAAGGCAAAGGTAACTTCGGTTACAACGCCAGTACCGGCCAGTATGGCGATATGGTGGAAATGGGCGTATTGGATCCGACCAAGGTCACCCGTTGCGCGTTGCAAAACGCCGCATCGATCGCCGGTCTGATGCTCACGACCGACGCGATGGTCGCTGAACTACCGAAAGAAGAAGGCCATGGCCACGGTGGTGGCGGCGGTATGGGTGGAATGGGCGGCATGGGCGGTATGGACATGTAAAAAACTCCTTCCCCTTGAAGGGGAGGAAAGTCACTTTAGTTCTGAAGCAGTTCACCAGCACTTCCACTAAAACAACCCCGCCTTTTGGCGGGGTTGTTATTTTGTTCCAACCCCATCCAAATTGTTTTATAATCTCGAATTGATTTTTTCGCACCTAAGCAACCATGGCAAATACCAAACAAGCGGTTAAACGCGCAAAGCAAGGCGAGAAACGCCGCACACATAACGTGGGTCTGCGGTCTACTTTGCGCACTGCAGTGAAAAAAGTCCGTAAGGCAATTGAAGGCGGCGATCAAGCGTTGGCTCTGAAAGTCTTTCAGGAGTCGACCAGCGTCATCGACAGCATTGCCGATAAAAAAATCGTGCATAAAAATAAGGCTGCGCGCCACAAGAGCCGCCTTGCCAGCGCGATCAAAGCGCTCGCGGCCTAGTTCTTAGCAACTCGTTTTCCGATGAGCCGCCTTGCGCGGCTCATTTCACTTCTGGCGTTCGTTTTGCCGTAAATCCACGTCAAACTTCACCCTGGTGGGGCAGCCCAACGCCACCCCGGTACGGGCATTCTATTTCGTTAAGCGTTGGTCAGTAAAAATTACCACCGTCCGACTTCACTATTCCCGGGCAGCCGTGGATGGTAGCGAGTGTGTATACTGCTGCGATAAACGAACGATCCAATTTCTAACGAAAGCTTCGACCCATGAGCAACTACTACGAATCGGAAGACCTCAAGCAATTCGGCAATATCGGCGAGCATGCCAAACCGCTGGCCGATGAATTTTTCAAATACTATGGCATGGTCACCGGCGCCGACGGCGCGCTGACTAAACGCGAAAAAGCATTGATCGCCCTCGCCGTCTCGCACTCGGAAAAGTGCCCCTACTGTATCGACGCCTATACCACCGCTTGTTTGGAATCCGGTGCGAGCCCAGACCAAATGATGGAAGCAGTTCATGTCGCCGCGGTGATGAAGGCCGGCGTCACGTTGGTGCATTCGGTACAAATGCAAAATCACCTGAAGAAAATGGTACTTTAGAAACGCGAGGCAGTGTTCAGGCTGTGCTGGCGCCTCAACCGCCCCCATGGCCCGAGGCCAGTGGCTAGCCTAGGGCTGCCCCGTCCCAGCCTTCCCCCGTTTCACAGGGGAAGGAGTTTACATACTCGCTCCCTCGCGAAGCGGCGGTGACTTAGGGTGGGGGGACAGTGACGCATTTGATCAGACCTTGGTAGAAAAAGATCAATCGGAGATTTCATGGCGGCAACCGCTGTTCTAAAGAAAAACGAAACACTAGCTTCGAAGTACGATTTCGATCGCCTGCTCCACGAGCGCGAGCTTGACCTCAAACCGCTCGGGATTGACACACTGCAAGTTAATGTCACCAAGCTCTGCAACCAAGCCTGCCGCCATTGCCACGTGGATGCTTCGCCGGCGCGCAAAGAAATGCTGTCGCGGGCCGGCATCGAACGCTGCCTGAAAATCTTGCAGGATCACCCGCAGATCAAAGCGTTGGACGTCACCGGCGGCGCGCCGGAACTGCATCCTGATTTCGATTGGTTCGTCGTCGAAGCGGTCAGGCTCGGCAAACGCGTCATCATTCGCCACAACCTCACCGTCGCCTACGACGGCAATCCGCAAACCGGCGAGAGTAAAGAATATCTGCACGACTTTTTCGCCGAACATCGCTGCGAGGTCGTGTCGTCATTGCCGTACTACCAAGAATATTTCACCGACGCGCAACGCGGCAGCGGCGTGTTCCAAAAAAGCATACGCGGGCTAACTAAACTTAACGCGTTGGGCTACGGTGTAGAGGGCTCGGGACTCAAACTCAATTTGGTTTATAACCCAGTTGGCCCGTACTTGCCTGCCGCACAGGTTGTGCTCGAAGCCGACTACAAACGCGAACTCAAAGCCAAGTTCGACATTGTTTTCAACCAGCTCTACACCATTACCAACATGCCCATCAACCGCTTTAAGCTGCATCTGGACAAATCCGGACAGTACCAAGCCTACATGGACAAATTGCTCGCCGCGTTCAACCCCACCGCCGCCGAGGGCGTCATGTGCCGCAATCTCATCAGCGTCAGTTGGGAAGGCAAATTGTACGACTGCGACTTCAATCAAATGCTGGAAATCGAAGCGGAAGGCAAGTCGGGAAAAGCACCGAGCATTTTTGATTTCGACTTCGCGCAACTCATGTCGCGGCGCATTCGTTTCG
>JANNFT010000263.1:0-3068 GCA_031380185.1 Pseudomonadota bacterium | reverse complement strand
AACGGCGTGTTCTTTACCGGCTCCTACGCAACGGGCAAACGCATCACCGAAGCGGTCGCGGGCCGCATGGTGAAACTACAACTGGAACTCGGCGGCAAAGATCCAGCCTATGCCTGCGACGACGTGAACATTGAAAACGCGGCCGCCAGCACTGCCGATGGCGCGTTCTACAACGCCGGGCAAAGTTGCTGCGCGGTCGAACGCATCTACGTTCACAGCAAAATCTACAATGACTTCGTCGACGCCTTCATGCACGCCGTGGAAAACTTCGTCGTCGGCGATCCGATGGTCCAGAACACCTACATCGGTCCCCTCACCCGCGCCGCGCAACTCAACGTCCTGGAGCACCAAGTCGCCGACGCAAAAGCCAAGGGCGCGCGCGTACTGCACGGCGGCAAACGTATTCCCGGTCCAGGCAATTATTTCGCGCCGACGGTATTGAGCAACGTCAATCACACGATGGAAGTCATGCGCGAAGAAAGTTTCGGCCCGATCATCGGCATCCAAAAAGTGAAGGATGACGACGAAGCGCTGGCGTTGATGAACGATTCGAATTACGGTTTGACCGCGAGCGTCTATACCCGCGATCAAAGCCACGCGGAGAAAATTCTGTCGCAAGTGAACGCCGGAACGGCTTATTGGAATTGCTGCGATCGGGTCAGCCCGCGCCTACCGTGGTCCGGCATCGGCCATTCAGGTATGGGCCTGACCTTGTCGCACTACGGCATACAGACCTTCTGCCGTCCGAAGGCCTGGCATTTGCGTGCGGCGTGACCCCGGAAGAAGCTGTTACGCGCATCGCGGCCTTGCCCTGTTGGTCGGGTAAGGTCGATCCTCAGCCGCTCGCGGGCGGCATGACGAATCGCAATTTTCTGGTTAGTGACCGATCGCAGCGGTTCGTGGCTCGCCTTGGCGATGATATGCCACTGCACGGCATACTGCGTTTTAACGAACGCGCGGCAAGCCGTGCCGCGCATGCGGCCGGGATTTCGCCAGCGGTCGTGTACGCCGATCAGGGCATGCTGGTGTTGCAATACATCGAGGGGAAAACCTACAGCGCGGCGGATATCCGTGACGCGAATAATTTTTCTCGTATCGTCGATCTTCTCAAACGCACCCACGAAGATATTGCGACTCATCTGGAAGGACCGGTGCTGATCTTTTGGGTGTTCCATATCTTGCGCGGCTATTTTACGAATTTAAGGCAAAGCCAGAGCCCGCGTGGGTCCTTGCTCTCAAGCCTAGTGCCGCGCGCAGCCAAGCTGGAAGCCGCTGTTGGCGATATGCCGCTGGTGTTTTCGCACAATGATTTGCTCGCGGCGAATTTTATCGACGACGGCAAGCGTCTATGGCTCATCGATTGGGACTACGCCGGCTACAACAGTCCGCTGTTCGATTTGGGCGGACTCGCGTCAAATAACGAATTCGATTGCAAGCTCACTCATTTGATGTTGGAACGATACTTTGGGCGCGTGAGCGAAGAACTACTGAATCATTTCCACGCCATGAAATGCGCGTCGCTGCTACGCGAAACCATGTGGAGTATT
Organism: Pseudomonadota bacterium; assembly: GCA_031380185.1. GTDB lineage: Bacteria > Pseudomonadota > Gammaproteobacteria > Burkholderiales > JALYOK01 > JALYOK01. Next base: position 1,521 of record JANNFT010000263.1, on the reverse strand, counting down.
ATGTCGGAACTTTATTCGAGCATCGATTTCGACTACGTTTCCTACACTGACGAAAATCTGAAACGCTTCGAAAATGCTTATGACGAATGGTCGCAAAGAGTGTCATCCTGAGCGCAGCTTCAGCCCGGACTTAATCCGGGAAAAGGACGCAGCACCCCCATATGTCATCCTGAGCAACGCGAAGGATCTGCTTTCCGGCGCCCATTGAAAGCAGATCCTGCCCCCGGATCAAGTCCGGGGCTAACGGCGCACTCAGGATGACATAGCTGGGTTTTGTTGCTCTAGGGAAACGCGGAAGACTTTGTGATGGAAAAACGATTTCATGCCTGAATCTCTTATTTGGCTCATCGCCGGACTGGTTCTCATCATCATTGAAGTGATGACCGGAACGTTTTATCTGTTGGTGCTGGGCATCGCCGCACTCGCCGGCGCGCTGGCAGCGTACTTAGGCGCAGGCGTACTGGCGCAGGTGGCCTGCACCGGCATTGTCGCGATGCTCGGGATCTTCGCCGTTCATCGCTGGCGTCAATCTCGTCCTGCCGGCGAGAAACAAGATCGCTCGCTCGATTTAGGCCAGGTTGTCACGCTTGAATCCTGGGTGGATCATCCGACCAAGCGCGTCCGAGTGAATTACCGCGGCGCCTCTTGGGAGGCACAGTTGATTGGCGACGCCGACGCTCAACTCAACGATTCGCTTTATATCTGCGGCATCCACGGCAGCCAACTACAAGTGTCACGCACGCCTGCTCCTCAATAACATCAATCTCAAGGAAAATATCGATGCTTGCAAAACTCATTGCAGTGCTAATTGCCAGCGTGGCAATCTGGAGTTTTCCGCCCATGCAAGGGCTGGCGATTCCATTTTTAGTGTTGGCGTTAATCGTGGTATTCGTCATTGAAGGCGTGCGCGTTGTCCCGCAACAGAGCGCCTGGGTCATTGAACGCCTCGGCAAATTCTCGCGTACCTTGGAGCCGGGCCTCAACATCATCGTGCCGTTCGTGGATCGTGTAGCTTATAAACATTCGCTTAAAGAAGTCCCACTCGATGTCTCGGAACAAACGTGTATAACGCGCGACAATACCCAACTCGCGGTCGACGGCATCATTTATTATCAGGTCACCGATCCGCGCTTGGCGTCCTATGGCTCGTCGGACTATATCACCGCGATCACCCAACTCGCCCAAACAACACTGCGTTCCGAAGTCGGCAAAATGGAGCTCGATAAGACCTTCGAAAGTCGCGATGTGATCAACCACCAAGTGGTGGCGGTGCTCGACGAGGCAGGCCGCACCTGGGGTGTGAAGGTGCTGCGTTACGAGATCAAAAACCTCACGCCGCCGGCAGCGATCTTGCACTCGATGCAAGCGCAGATCACCGCGGAGCGTGAGAAGCGCGCGCTGATCGCGAAATCGGAAGGCCAGAAGCAAGAGGAAATCAATCTTGCCGAAGGCGAAAAGCAAGCGGCTATTCTGAAATCAGAGGGTCAAAAAGCCGGCGCCATCAACAAGGCGCAAGGCGAG
>JANNFT010000243.1:0-6297 GCA_031380185.1 Pseudomonadota bacterium | reverse complement strand
TCTTGTCGCGGCGCAGCGCGCTACGCACGGCGTGGAAGCCATAAATGACGCGAAGTTTGGCCACGGTTATTTTTTCTTCTTCTTGCCAAGCGGTGGCCGCGCCGATTGCTTGGGCAACCTATGGGGCTTCGCGACAGCGGGCGGCTGATCCGCCAAGACAAAATCGATCTTGCTGGTTTCCAAATCGACGCGCACCAGGCGCACGCGAATGCGATCGCTCAAGCGATAGCGCTTGCCGGTGCGCTCGCCGAGCAATTGATGCTTGGCTTGATCGAAGTGAAAATAATCGCTGCCCAATTCGCTGATGTGAACTAGGCCTTCGACGTAAAGATCCGTCAGCGCGACGAACAATCCGAATCCCGTGACCGCGCTCACCGTACCGATGAATTCCTCGCCAACGCGATCGCGCATGTAGTAGCACTTCAACCACGACAACACATCACGCGAGGCTTCGTCGGCGCGGCGCTCGGTTTGCGAACAAGCGACGCCAAGTTCTTTCCAATTGCCGGGATGGTAGCGCTCGCCTTTAAGCACCGCTTTGATGGAACGATGAATAACCAAATCAGGATAGCGCCGAATCGGCGACGTGAAGTGAGCGTAGGCATCGTACGCCAAGCCGAAATGCCCTAAGTTATCCGGACTGTAAACCGCTTGCATCATCGAGCGCAGCATGACGGTTTGAATCAATTGGAAATCGGGACGCGCTTTGACGCCGGCGAGGAGTATGGCGTAATCGCTGGCTTTGGGCGCATCACCGCCGCCCAAACCAAATCCAAATTCGCGCAGGAATTCCCGCAAACTTTCAAGCTTTTCAGGATTCGGCCCGGCATGAACGCGATACAGCGCCGGATGTTCATTGGTCGCAAGAAAATCTGCCGCGCAAACGTTCGCCGACAACATGCACTCTTCGATTAATCGATGCGCGTCGTTGCGAATAACCGGAATAATGCTGCTGATCTTGCCAACCTCATCGAAGATCAATTGCGTTTCGGTGGTTTCAAAATCGATCGCGCCGCGTTTTTCCCGTGTCTTCAGCAGCACTTTAAACAGCGCGTAAAGCCTCTGAATCGGATCAAGCAGCGCGGCATATTTTTTCGCTGCTTCACCTTTCGGATCTTCCAGCATCGCGGCCACTTCGGTGTAGGTAAAGCGCGCGTGGGAATGCATGACGGCGGGATAGAACTGATATTTTTTTACTTCGCCGGTCGGCGCGACAATCATGTCGCAAGCCAGACAGAGCCGATCAACCGCCGGATTGAGCGAACACAGTCCATTCGACAACGCTTCCGGCAACATCGGAATCACGCGACGCGGAAAATACACTGACGTTCCGCGGCTGCGCGCCTCGAGATCCAGCGCGTCGCCGTCCTTAACGTAATGGCTGACATCGGCAATCGCAACGATCAGCCGAAAACCCTTACCTTGTTTTTCGCAATACACGGCGTCATCAAAATCCTTCGCCGTTTCGCCATCGATTGTCACCAACGGCAAGTCGCGCAGATCGACGCGATCGGCAGTCAGATCTTTTTTTAGAACTTTCTTCGGCAGCGTGTTCGTCACTGCATCGACATCCGCAGACCACAAAAATGGCAACTGATGTTTGCGCAGTGCTATTTCGATCTCCATTCCGGAATCGGCGAAATTGCCCACGATCTCGACGATGCGGCCGACCGCTTCGTTGTGCAGACTGGGTTGATTGATAAGCTCCACCATCACAATTTGGCCAGGTTCGGCGCCACCTTCAGAGCCGGGCGCGATGAGAATGTCCTGACTGATGCGCTTATCTTCCGCAACGACGAATTTAATACCGTGCTCGGCGAACAAGCGCCCGATGATGCGTTGATTAACGTGTTGCAGAACTTCAACGACCGCGCCTTCGGGCCGGCCGCGGCGGTCCAAACCGACGACGCGCACCATGACCTTGTCGCCATGCAATACCTTGCGCATTTCCTTGGCATCGAGGAATAAATCATCGCCACCGCTGTCGCGGATGACAAACCCATATCCATCAGGATGGCCGTGGACGGCGCCTTTGATTAAATCAAGTTTGTCCGGAATACAAATCGCCTGCTTGCGATTGCGCATGATTTGTCCGTCGCGCTCCATCGCCTGCAAGCGGCGATTGAACATCTCATCTTCATTCTGGTGAATCTCAAGCAATTCGCCGAGCTTCTCGCGCGACAGCGGCACGCCCTCCTTCAACAGCACCTCGAGTATGAATTCGCGGCTCGGCAACGGGCTTTCGTAACGGGTGCGCTCACGCGCCAGGTGTGGGTCTTGATTGCGCAGCGCCGCTTTCTTCTTTGACAATGGATAAGATTCCTATAAAATTCGAGTTTGCCCGAATGCCCAGATGGCGAAATTGGTAGACGCGCTAGGTTCAGGTCCTAGTGGTGGCAACACTGTGGGGGTTCGAGTCCCTTTCTGGGCACCAAGGAAGTAGTTCAGCATTTCTCACCGGGTGTCAGACGATCCCACCACCCCATATGTAAGCCATTTTCCAATCTTTCCCGATCACCTCATCGCCTTTCGCTTGCCTAAGTGTTTAGTAACGCAAGGCCACATGATAAACCGCGACGATTGTTTGGCGGCCGCGGCTTGCTCGCGCGCATCACTGCCGAAGGTTCGAAATACTCTAGGCTGAAATAACTGATTCACGGAAACGAAAAGCGGCTAGGGCTTGGAGTATATCCGAAAGTCGCATGAGCTGAATTTCCCCCTTTTCGAAAGGGGATTTGACGGGGATTTCCGGGCGAAAATCGTTCGCCACAGCGCTAATAACCGCCGCGAAACCCCTGCTAGCCTCCCTTTAAAAGTAATCCCTGCTAGTCTCCCTTTAAAAAAGGGAAGGGCACCCGCCTCGCGGAGACGTCGGCGCCATAGTTAATAGAAAAACCCGATCGGGGAAATTCGAATCAGTCGGCACTGTTTCAAACGTTGAGTCTTAGCTGCATCGTTAATGTGAATTTCAACTTCGTGTCGAAAAATTTTACACATAAATGCTCACCAAGCTCGCAGCAGAACAATAATTTCGCCCGACTCTAGCTAGCATTTAAGCAATTGCAGCGTAATAAATTTGACAGAAACCACGAGGAAAACAATGCATATCAGTCGCCGCGGTTTCGAATCTTACAATCTTCGTTAAAATCGCTCGGAACAGAATGATTTTTGGTGTCGAAAAATTTTACACGTTGAAGCTAACCTATTGAGCGTTGGAAACATATTTCCAGATGATCAATGATTTACGAGTCTCGGCACGCTAATTGCTTTTCTCGCCACTACAGGGTTTAACCAAGTGCCGGGAGTAAGAATATTTATATTTTTAGAAATATTGCCTAGCGATAAAAAGTAAAAAAAATAGTTACCAAAAAAAATCGAAAAAAGCTGTACCCAATAATAAAGTGATTCGCGATAAAACTGCGGCCACAAAAAAGTGTGAGTTGCCATGCAGTTCGCGACCACAAAAATAATAGTTAACAAAAAGCAATTTTAGGAAATTGGCTGAGGATGTTTTACAAGAACAAAAGGCAGAATATTGGTTGCCGCCGGTATAACGCGCCACAACGCGTTAGGCTAGCGCGGAAGTACCCAGCGTCCGTTTTGTTTTCGGACCCGCAGTTTCACCTCGTGCATCGTGCGCTCGGGTTTCCGGCGACATACCGTTGCATGGCCTCATTTCCGGTTCATTCCTCCTTCGATAATTCGCTCTCGAATCAATCGCCGTTGCTCAATTGTTTCGCCCCTCTGACCCGGGGGCCGCTCACGCATTAGTCGCTCGCCCTACCCTCGTGTTCTCTTCGATATGAAAACCACCGCGCCGCATTAATCTGCCCGCGCGAATGGCCAAACATTGGTATTTAAAAGGAAAAATAAAAATGGCAAAACATAAAGTAACACGGCAGCGAAGTAAAGCATTAAACAGAAGTGAATGGTAATACCGCGAAATGATCTGGCTAGGGGTTAAATCAAAAAGCCAATCCAAATTAGTCACAGCAATTAGCCCGTTTACGACTTAGCGTTTTTGGGCAACCAAACTTTTCAGGAGAATAATAATGGCCACCAGTTTCACTGTTAACAAACACGACCTCGAGTTTATCCTAAAGCAAATCAAGATTTCCGAGGCAACTTCGTTAGCCTATACGCCAGCGCCCGTGTCGATCGTGCAAGCGATTCAAACCGCCTATGGCGTTACCGCTGCCGATGCCGCGCTGCTGCCTGCTGGCCTGCGCACCGTCGACGGCACCTTCAACAATTTGCTGGTCGCGCCGACCGGCACACCTGGCGCCGCGGGTTATAATCCCGGCAGCAGTGAGTTCGGCGCCGCGGATACACTATTTCCGCGCTTGACCGATCCGGTGTTTCTTAGCGATACCGACGGCGACCAAATGCCCCTCGGACCGCCAGGATCAGGTGCGCCGACCATTACCAACAACAATTACGGTACACCCGGCAGCGTTGCCGATGCCGACCCGCGCATCATTTCCAACCTCATCGTCGACATGACCGCCGCGAATCCCGCAGCCGTTGCTGCGGCCCTCAAATACGTTGGACTCACCGGTGCTGCCGTCAAGCCAGCCAGCGACGCCATTATCGCTGCTTACAAAAATATTGCGACCACGGCCACCGCGGCCGTCGCTGCACAAGCGGCTGAAGTTGCAGCTTTGGCGCTGAAGACTACGGAAATCGCGCAACAAGCCGCTGCAGACGCGGCAAACAGCGCCGCCCAGGCGACGCTTAGCGCCTACAACAGCGCCCTCGCACAAGATGTGGAAGTCAAAGTCGCGGCCGCGCAGGATGCGGTGGCGGCATTGGTGACCTCACTTGGCAGCCTCGGCAGTGCGATCGATGCGCTCGATCACGCCGCCGCCACTACGGCAGTAAGTGCAGCCACGATCGCGTCCGATGCCGCGACGACTGCGGCTAATTTCCTTTTGGCGAATCTTGGCGCTGCGCACCCTGACGTCACAGCCGCACAAGCGGTTGCGGGCCAGGCAACGACGCTGCTGACACAATTGACGGCACTGCAATTGGCCCTGACCTCCTCCACCCCGGATTTGGATGCGCCAGAATTTACGGCGGCAGGCGCTGCCAATGCACTGGCCGCAAGCAATGCCTCGGCCGCATTAACGAATGCGGGTCAGTTAAGTGCGTCACAATCCGCCGCCGTCAGCGCCGCTGCATCGGCGGCAACGGCTCTGACTACCGCTAACGCGAACCTGGCGCAGGACATCATTGACCTTAGCAATGCAACGCTCGCCAGTAATGCCGCCGATGCTGTCGTTATTGCCGCGCAGGCCGCTTTTTCCACTGCCCAAAATGACCTCAATGCATCCTTGGTAATACAAGCCGCTGCAATCGCCACAAACCTGCCCTTCCAGTTAACCCTGTCGGCCTACAACGACGCCCTTGCGCAAGATGTGCAAGGCAAAGCCGCTGCCGCGCAAACGGCGGTGAACGCATTGGTGCTTTCGCTTGGCGCCGCGGGCGAGCTCATAGATGCGGCCGATCTCTTGGCGAGTGCCAACGCCCTCGCCGCTGCCACGACGGCGTCCGATGCCGCGACCAATGCGGCCAATTTTCTTTTCGCGAATCTCGGCGCTGCACACGTTGACGTCATCGCTGCACAAGCCGTTGCGACCGGCGCCTTAGCCCTAAAGACGCAGTTGACCGCACTTCATGCTGCATTGGCCAGCGATGGGGATGCATTGTTGGATGCGGCAGACCTGACGACGGCGCAAACGGCCAATACACTGGCTGGAAGCAACGCTTCGGCCGCAGTAACCAATACTTCTCAGTTAACTATTTCGCAAACCGCCGCAGCCGTCGCCAACGCACCCAGTGCAGCGGCTCTGGCTACCGCTAGCGCGAACGTGGCGCAAGACAACATCGACTTTGCCAATGCAGTCGTCGCGGTTACAGACGCGCTTACTTTTGCGACCGCCATGCAGGCCGCCGAGGACGCCGCCATCGCTGACCACGCAAACTCCGTATTGGCACAAGCCGCTGCTGCGTCCGCAGACGCCGCTGCCCAGGCAACCCTGGCCGCTTACACCGCCGCCCTTGCAGAAGATGTGGAAATCAAAGCCGCCAGTGCGCAGACACAGGCATTGGCATTGGTGACTTCACTGGGTAGTGTCGGCGCCCTCATTAATGCGGCCGATCACAGCGCTGCCGCCGACGCAGTCGCGGCTGCCGCTGCGACTTCAAGTGCGGCAACAAATGCGGCTAGTGCACTTTTAGCGAACCTTGGCGCTGCACACGTTGTCCGCATCCGCTTGTGCGGCAATGACGTCAACG
>JANNFT010000230.1:0-36721 GCA_031380185.1 Pseudomonadota bacterium | reverse complement strand
GTTTTGCTGCGCTGTGCGTAATGATGTCGCCTTTCGTCACACGTTCGCCGCGGCCGGTTCCGGCGATATCGCCGGCGTTCAATCCTTGCGCGGCGAGCATTTTGCGCGCCGCCGGCAATGCGGCAGAGGCATCGACCTGGCCGGGGGGCTGGCCTAGCGGCGCCTCGGGCCACCGAGGCGCAGAGGCAGGCGCCGCTTGGGTCGCAGCCATGGCAGGCGTGCGGACCGCATCCTGCTTGGCTGCCGGCGCGGCGGCTTTTGCGATTGCTGCTTTTGCCTCCGTATCGATAGACGCGATCACCTCGTTACTGATGACCGTGCCGCCGTCGGCCTTGGCGATTTTCACCAACACGCCCGACATCGGCGCCGGCAATTCCAGCACCACTTTGTCGGTTTCAATGTCGATCAAATTTTCATCGCGCTCGACATAGTCGCCTGGCTTTTTATGCCAGGTCACGAGTGTGGCTTCCGCCACGGATTCGGACAACTGCGGAACTTTTACATCGACAAGCATGTTCTCTCCGGAAGATTACTTAATGGGGGTAAAACTCAACGCGGCATCGATCACCGCTTTTTGCTGTTCGTTGTGCTTCGCTAAATTGCCGACGGCGGGCGACGCCGACGACGGACGCAAAGCGTACGCCAACTCTTGATCATCGCGCATATCGCGCAGGATGTAGTGTTGGATGCGATGCCACGCGCCTTGGTTTCCCGGCTCCTCTTGCGCCCAGATGACGCTTTGCGCTTTCGGATAACGCCGCATCTCGGCGGCGAATTCCTGGTGCGGAAACGGATAGAGTTGCTCGAGACGAATGATGGCGACGTCTTCGATTTTACGCACACGCCGCTCGGCAAGCAGATCGAAATAGATCTTGCCGCTACAGGCGACGATGCGTTTCACTTTTTTCACATCGAGCGCGTCGATCTCGGAAATCACGGGCTGAAATGCGCCGCTGGCCAAATCGTTCAGATCCGAGGTTGACTCTTTGCGTCGTAATAAACTCTTCGGCGTGATAACGATCAGAGGCTTGCGCATCGGCCGCACCATTTGCCGCCGCAATAGATGGAAAAACTGCGCCGGATTCGACGGCACGCACACTTGAATATTGTGCTCGGCACAAAGTTGCAAATAGCGTTCCAGCCGCGCCGATGAATGCTCCGGGCCCTGGCCCTCGTAGCCGTGGGGTAACAGCATGGTCAAGCCACATAGCCGCCCCCATTTCGTTTCGCCGGAACTGATGAATTGATCGATTACCACTTGCGCGCCATTGGCGAAATCGCCGAACTGCGCTTCCCAGATCACAAACGTGGTCGGATCGGCGGTGGCATAGCCATAATCGAAGCCGAGCACCGCTTCTTCCGACAAAAGCGAATCGATTACGAGAAAATCCGGTTGACCGGGATATAAATTTCGAAGTGGAATGTAACTTCCGGCATCCCATTTCTCGCGATTTTGATCGTGATACACCGCATGACGATGCGCGAACGTGCCACGTCCGCTGTCTTGGCCCGACAGCCGAATCGAGTGACCTTCTTTCAGTAGCGACGCATACGCCAAATTTTCCGCCATGCCCCAATCCAACGCTAGTTTGCCCAAACCCATTTCGCGCCGTGCCCCGACGACGCGCTCGACGCTCGGATGTAGTTTGAAATTCTCCGGTAGCGTCGTCAGTCTGACGGCGAGTTCTTCCAAATCTTTACGCGACACCGCCGTCTTGGCCGGGTGGCGCCAATCGATTTTCTGATACGGCGCCCAGTCGATCGCAAACGGTGGTTTGTGATTGTAGAGAATTGCGCTGTTGGTGCTTTGACCGGCATCGAGCGCGGCACGAATGGATTTAATCATATCCTCGGCTTCGGTCTCGGCGATAACGCCCTCCTCCGCTAGACGCAGCGCGTAGAGCTTGCGCGTGCCGGGATGCTGGGCGATTTTTTTGTACATCAACGGCTGCGTCACCAGCGGTTCGTCTTGTTCGTTGTGGCCAAGTTTGCGGAAGCAGACTAAATCGATGACAGCGTCTTTGCCGAATTTGGCGCGAAAATCGAAGGCGATCTCAATCGTGAATAACACGCTCTCGGGATCGTCGCCATTGACATGGAATACCGGCACCTCAATAAGTTTGGCAATGTCAGTGCAATAAATCGAGGAGCGCGTGTCGCGTGGATCGGACGTGGTAAAACCGATTTGATTATTGACCACCACGTGCACGGTGCCGCCGGTGCGATAGCCGCGGGTTTGAGATAAGGCCATGGTTTCCATCACCACACCTTGGCCGGCAAACGCGGCGTCGCCGTGGATCAGCACCGGTAAAACCTGTCTTCCCTCGCGATCGGCGCGGCGCTGCTGACGTGCCCGCACCGAACCTTCGACCACCGGATTGACGATTTCCAGGTGCGACGGATTAAACGCCAAGGTTAAATGCACCGCGCCGCCGGGCGTGTTGATGTCACTGGAAAAACCGAGGTGATATTTCACGTCACCGGACGACAGCTCCGAGCCATGCTTGCCTTCAAATTCCGAGAATAAGTCCTTCGGTAATTTTCCGAGAACGTTGACCAAAACATTTAACCGGCCGCGATGCGCCATGCCGATAACGATCTCTTGCACGCCGTTGGCGCCGGCGCGCTGAATCAAATTTTCCAGTAGCGGGATTAAGCTTTCGCCACCCTCAAGTGAAAATCGCTTTTGACCAACGTAGCGTGTATGGAGATATTTTTCCAAGGTTTCGGCGGCCGTCAGCCGTTCGAGGATATGTTTTCGTTCTGCCGAATTGTAATTTACCTTCCCGCGCAAACTTTCGAAGCGCTGCTGAATCCAACGCTTTTGTTCCGTATCGGTGATGTACATATACTCGACACCGATATTGCCGCAATAGGTCGCCCGCACTGCGGCGATGATTTCACTTAATGTCGCTTGATCGAAACCAACCAACGAACCGGAATTAAACGAGACGCCCATATCGGCCTCGGCTAAGCCGTAGTGGCTGGGCTCAAGCTCGGGGATCTTGGGCTTTTCTTGCCGCTTGAGGGGATCGAGCGTCGCATGGCGCGAACCGAGAAATCGATGGGCATTGATTAACTGCAGGACTGCGACTTGCTTGCGCACATGTTCGTTATCTTGGCGAGCAGCAGTTAAATTTTGCAACCCCGCTTTGGCGCGCTCGGTAAAGGCGGCGACGATCGGCGCGTGCGCGATGTCTTGAGTCAGCGCGCCGGATGCTTTTTGCAACACATCGAAATAGGATTTCCACTCCGCGGCGACGCTTGCCGGGTCGCGCAAGTAACTCTCGTACAAGTCCTCGATAAAGGGCGCATTAGCGCCGAACAGATGAGAGTTTTCCATAAAAGTTTTCATCATGGCGCAGGTCCTTTACCAATATTTACCAATCGCGTCGAGCCTGCTCCGGACTAGGCGCGTTTGTCGGTGGACACGTAATCGCGCCGCACGGCGCCGCGATATAACTGTCGCGGCCGTCCGATTTTTTGCTCCGGATCGGCGATCATTTCAGCCCATTGGGAGATCCAGCCGATGGTGCGGCCCATCGCGAAAATCGCGGTGAACATACTGGTCGGGATACCCAGCGCACGCAGCACAATACCCGAATAAAAATCGACGTTAGGATAGAGTTTTTTCTCGACGAAATAGGAGTCTTCCAATGCGATCTTTTCCAGCGCGAGCGCGAGTTTGAAGAGCTTATTATCATGCAGTCCAAGCTCGTTCAGAACTTCATGGCAGGTTTTGCGCATGATGTCGGCGCGCGGGTCCATATTTTTATATACACGATGACCAAATCCCATCAACTTGTAGCCGGAGCTCTTATCCTTGGCCATCGCGATGTACGCGGGAATATTCGACACGTCGCCGATTTCGTCGAGCATTTTTAATACCGCTTCATTTGCGCCGCCGTGCGCCGGACCCCACAGTGCCGCAATGCCGGCGGCGATACAGGCGAACGGATTGGCGCCGCTGGAACCGGCTAAACGCACCGTCGATGTCGATGCGTTTTGCTCGTGGTCGGCGTGCAGGATCAAAATGCGGTCCATGGCTTTCACCAACACCGGATTCGATTTGTATGTCTCGCAAGGTGTCGCGAACATCATCTGCAAGAAATTCGCCGCGTAGGATAAATCGTTGCGCGGATACTGGAACGGTAAACCGGTGTTATAGCGATAACACATCGCGGCGATGGTCGGCACTTTCGCGATCAAACGGATCGCCGAAACGTTGCGATGGGTCGGATTATTGATGTCTAGCGAATCATGATAAAACGCCGACAATGCGCCCACCACACCGACCATCACGGCCATCGGGTGCGCATCACGGCGGAAGCCTTGATAAAAACGCGTCAATTGCTCGTGCACCATGGTGTGATGGGTGATGGTGTCATCGAACTCTTTCAGTTGCGTGGCGCTTGGCAATTCGCCGTTGAGGAGCAGATAACAGACTTCCACGAAATCGGATTTTTCCGCGAGTTGTTCGATCGGATAACCGCGATAGTAAAGCTGGCCGACTTCACCATCGATAAACGTAATGTCGGAGCGACACGACGCCGTCGACAAAAACCCCGGATCGTAGGTGAACAGCCCAAGCTTCGCAAGGCCGCGTACATCGATCACGTCGGGACCGAGCGTGCCGGAATAAACCGGCAAATCGACCGAATCACTGGTGCCGTTAATCGTTAAAGTCGCTGTACGTTGTGTATCCATATTTATCTCCGCAGTGCGGCCAAATCAGCCGCATTCAGTTTATCCACGCCGTTGAATCAATTCCAATATTGGCGTTAGGCTTGCGTCGTCGCAATCCTTGCGCGCCATGAGCCAGTCAGATAAATCCTGATCAGGATAAGTTAATAATCGATCAAGCAGTTGAGCTTGCGATTCGTCGAGTGTGTCGATCTTATCCGTTAGAAAGCGCGCCAGGAGCAAATCCAGCTCCAACAAACCACGCCTGCAACGCCAGCGTAATCGTTCTTGCTGCTTTGCAGCAAGCATACTCTTATACCGTCCGCTTGACCATGATTTCCTTGATATTGCCGATGGCCTGTGTCGGGTTTAAGCCCTTCGGACAGACATCGACGCAATTCATAATCGTGTGGCAGCGAAACAATCGATACGGGTCTTCCAAATCGTCCAGGCGTTCGCTGGTCGCCTGATCGCGGCTATCGGCGATAAAACGATAGGACTGTAACAACCCCGCCGGGCCGACGAACTTATCTGGATTCCACCAGAATGACGGGCACGCCGTGCTGCAACAAGCGCACAGAATACATTCATACAAGCCATCCAACTCGGCGCGCTCGGCGGGCGACTGCAAGCGTTCTTTATCGGGCGGCGGATCGTTGTTGATTAAGTAAGGTTTGATCGAATGATATTGCTTGAAAAATTGCGTCATGTCGACGATCAGATCGCGCACGACCGGGAGGCCCGGCAGCGGCCGCAACACCACCGGCTGTTTGAGTTCCGTCAGATTGGTTATACATGCCAGGCCGTTTTTGCCGTTGATGTTCATCGCGTCCGACCCGCATACGCCCTCGCGGCAAGAACGCCGGAACGCCAAGGTATCGTCGAGCGTTTTGAGCTTGATGATGGCATCGAGCAACATTCGGTCCGTCGGCGCCAGCTCAAGCTCATAATCCTGCATGTACGGCTTAGCGTCAGTTTCCGGGTTATAACGATAGATGGAGAATTTCATCTCAAAAGTCCAAAAAAGTAAGGGTGAAAAGTGAAATGGAAAACCTAAATCGCCGCGGCATCTGATCGCTATTCATCTTTCACACTTCACTTTTCACCCTTTACAGATCCTCAGTAAGTTCGCGCCTTAGGCTCGAATCCTTCCGTGGTCAGTCCTTTTAGATTGACCGGTTTATAACCCAAACGACTGCCTTCCATATACCAAAGGCTATGCTTTAGCCAGTTCACGTCATCACGACTTTGAAAATCTTCCCGTGCGTGGGCGCCGCGGCTTTCTTGTCGCGCCGCGCCGCAGACCAGCGTCGCTTCGGCAATCAATGCTAGATTTTCCAACTCCAAGGCTTCGATGCGCGCTGTGTTGAATACCTTGCTGCGGTCCTTGATCGCCGTGCTTCGTGCGCGGTTGGCGATATCTTTAATTTTGCCGACACCGTCGTCGAGCAATTTGCCGGTGCGCAACACGCCCGAATGCGTTTGAACGGTGCGGCGCAGATCGGCGCCGACTTGCGTGACATTTTCGCCGCTTACTGTACTATCGAGCCTAGCGAGCCGCGCCAGTGGCCGATCTGCAGCCTCTTTGGGAAGCTCGGCGAAGGACTCGTCGAGCTTCGCGTGCTGCACCAAATGATCGCCGGCGGCCTTGCCGAACACGAGGAGATCGAGCAAGGAATTGGTGCCCAGGCGATTGGCGCCATGCACCGAAACGCAAGCGCATTCGCCGATGGCGTAAAGGCCGTTCACGATCGAATTCGGGTTACCGTTCTTCGGTTCTACCACTTGCCCGTAGTAGTTGGTCGGAATACCGCCCATCATGTAGTGGCATGTTGGGACAACCGGAATCGGTTGCTTGATCGGATCGACATTGGCAAACTTGATGGCGATTTCGCGAATGCCGGGCAAGCGCTTGTTGATGGTCTCGGGGCCGAGATGATCAAGCTTCAGCAGCACGTGATCCTTGTCGGGCCCGGCGCCGCGGCCCTCCTTGATCTCTTGATCCATGGCGCGCGACACGACATCGCGGCTGGCGAGGTCTTTGCTGTTGGGCGCGTAACGCTCCATGAAACGTTCGCCGTTGGCGTTGACCAGATAACCGCCCTCGCCGCGTACACCTTCGGTGATAAGCACCCCGGCGCCGGCCACGCCGGTCGGATGGAACTGCCAGAACTCCATGTCTTCCAGCGGAATGCCGGCGCGCGCCGCCATGCCGAGGCCGTCGCCGGTATTGATGAAAGCATTGGTGCTGGAAAGAAAGATCCGCCCTGCCCCGCCCGTCGCCAGCACCGTCGATCGGGCTTGCAGAATCATCGGCTCGCCGGTTTCCATTTCCAAGGCCACGACCCCGAGCACTACGCCGGCGGCGTCACGAATCAAATCCAACGCCATCCATTCAACGAAGAACTGTGTGTTGGCGCGAACGTTGCGCTGATAAAGCGTATGCAACATCGCGTGGCCGGTGCGATCCGCCGATGCGCACGAGCGGTGCACTGGTTTTGTCGGGTCGAAATTCATCGTATGACCACCGAACGGGCGCTGGTAAATCGTACCGTTTTCATTGCGATCGAACGGCATGCCAAAATGTTCCAATTCATACACCACTTGCGCGGCGTTGCGGCACATGAACTCGATGGCGTCCTGATCGCCAAGATAGTCGGAACCTTTTACCGTGTCGTACATGTGCCACAGCCAATTATCTTCCGACATATTGCCGAGCGCCGCGCCGATGCCGCCTTGGGCTGCGACGGTGTGTGACCGGGTCGGAAACACTTTCGACAACACCGCGGTGCGCAATCCCGCTTCCGCCAGTTGCAGCGCGCAACGCAGGCCCGCGCCACCGCCACCAACGATCACCGCATCAAAGGTGCGCTTCGTTAATGCCATTTAGGCGCTCCACAAAATCGAGATTGTCCAGATGGCGTAGCCGGCTAACGCAAGGATGATCAATACCTCGAGCAATAAGCGCACGCCAGCGGGTCGAATATAATCCATTAAAATGTCGCGCATGCCAACCCAAGCGTGATAAAACAAAGACAAGAAAAACAGAAGCGTTAACACACGCATGGCGCCGTGTGTCAAAAGCGCCTTCCATTGCGCAAAACCCAGCGGCGAACGGGTCACCACGACGCCGAGAAAGATGAGCGTGTAAACCACCATCACAACGGCGGTCACGCGCTGCGCCAACCAATCTCTCAAGCCGTAGTGAGCGCCGACGACGACGCGTTTCACCATAGCCAGCCTCCCAGCAGCAGCGTTGACGCGACGCTCACGATCAACACCAGCTTGCTACTGGCGCGCGCAGCGGGAAGCGAAATGCCCTTGTGCACATCCAGCGCCAGAAAACGCAGACCGGCAAAAAAATGATGTAGATAGGCCCAGATAAAACCGATCAGAATAATTTTCACCGGCGGACGATTGAACGTCTCGCGCCAGCTTTCGAATCCTTCTTGGCTCGCTACGCTGCAATTGAGCACCCAGAGCAGAAACGGTATCCCGATCAAAAACAACGCCAAACCGCTTATGCGATGAAGAATCGACACGATGCCGGGCAACGGCAGATGTATCTGGGTTAAATCCAAATATTTGGGACGTTTTTTTGTAGGGTTCGCAAGCGCCATGGATTAAGACCGGCTAAGTAAGCTCGTTAACGTAACAATGGGTCAGGGTATTGCAAAAGCCGCGCCGCCATTCTACCGGGCGATCGTCGTAGGTATATGCAATTCGATCAACGCACAGTAACGGCGCGCCAAGTTTGGTATGCAACAGGCGCGCCGGTTGCGGATCGGCGACTATCGCTTTCAAGCGTTCTTCAGCGCGAATCATGCGCACACCATATTGGCTTTCATACAAATTGTAATAGGAACTCTTGTAGGCAGAAATTTTTTCGGCGTTCAGCCCTTTGAACATCGGCTCGGGTAGCGCGATTTCGTCGAAAATCATCGGTTGACCGGAAAAAACCAAAAGCCGTTTGATCGTGATTGTCGCCGCGCCTACTTTCAATCCCAGTGCCTTGCCAATGGCCGCGTTGGCTTTGCCGCGCTTGCATTCCACTAAGCGACTTTCCACCGGTTCGCGTTCGCCGCCATCGGCAATCACACGCAAAAAGCGATGTCTTACCTGTGGCTCGGCGTGGGTTGCGACGAAGGTGCCTTTACCCTGCCGGCGAACCAAAATATTCTCGGCTGCGAGCTCGTCGATTGCCTTACGCACCGTCCCTTGACTAACCCGATAGCGCCCGGCCAGATCAACTTCGCTCGGAATCGACTCGCCCGGACGCCATTCGCCCGCGATCAGGCTTTGCGTTAACAGGTTCTTGATTTGCTCGTAGAGCGGGCGAAAACTCGGGGACGCTTGCACTTGCATCATAGAGCGTAAATTTATCACGCCCGCCAGCGCGCGTCCATTGTTTAATATCTTATATAAGATAGGTTTTCCCATTGACAGTGCGGTGCAACAAAGTTAAGATTTTCTGTTTCTAAAATTTCTCGGTTCGTTGCCGCACCGGCAACGGTTTTTCTTGGCGTCAACATTAAATCAGATGACTGTGACTGCACCCTCCAATTCTTCCGCCGGCGCTAAGTTCCGCGCCGCCGTCGCTGCCGAAACGCCACTACAGGTCATTGGCGCGATCAATGCTTACCACGCGCGCCTCGCACAACGCACCGGGTTTAAGGCGATCTATCTTTCCGGCGGCGGCGTGGCGGCCGGTTCGCTGGGCTTGCCGGACTTGGGCATCAGCAATTTAGATGATGTCTTAACCGACATACGCCGGATTACCGATGTCTGCGACTTGCCGTTATTGGTCGACGTCGATACCGGCTTCGGCTCCTCGGCGTTCAACGTCGCGCGCACGGTGAAATCGTTGATCAAGTTTGGCGCAGGCGCAATGCACATCGAAGATCAAGTCGGCGCGAAGCGCTGCGGCCATCGCCCGAACAAGGAGTTGGTCACGCAGCAGGAAATGGCAGATCGAATCAAGGCGGCAGTCGATGCGCGCAGCGATCCGGATTTCGTCATCATGGCACGCACCGACGCGTTAGCCGTCGAAGGTTTACAGGCCGCGATCGACCGCGCCTGCGCCTGCGTCGAAGCGGGCGCGGACATGATTTTCCCCGAGGCGATGACAGAATTGAGCATGTATAAACAATTCGCCGCTGCGGTGAAGGCGCCGATTCTCGCCAACATTACCGAATTCGGCGCGACGCCGTTGTTTACCGTGGACGAGTTGGCGAGCGCGAATGTCAGCATTGTCTTGTATCCATTGTCGGCATTCCGCGCCATGAATGCGGCGGCGCTGAATGTGTATCAGCACGTACGCAAAGATGGCACCCAAAAAAATGTTGTCGACACCATGCAAAGCCGCGCTGATCTTTACGACTACCTCGGCTATCACGCCTACGAGCAAAAGTTAGACGAGTTGTTCGAAAAACAAAAATAAATTTGTCGGGTGCGCAACGCGCGCCGTTGAAACAATTAAGTGGACATTGTCACTCTGAACAACGAATGGGAGAACCATGAGCACGACCGAAACAGCACTCGTCTCGAAGGCGAAAAAATCCGTCGCGCTATCCGGCGTGACTGCGGGTAACACGGCGCTTTGCACGGTCGGCCGCAGCGGTAACGACTTGCACTATCGCGGCTACGACATTCTCGACATCGCCGATAAATGCGAGTTCGAGGAGATCGGCCATTTGCTGGTGCACGGCAAACTGCCGACGCAAACGGAACTGAACGCATACAAAAATAAACTCAAAGGGTTGCGTGGTGTTCCCGCTAATGTAAAGGATATTCTGGAATGCATTCCGGCTAATACGCATCCGATGGACGTTTTACGCACCGGCTGTTCCGCTCTGGGTTCGGTTTTACCGGAAGGCGAGGATCACAAGCTGGCGCCCGCTCGCGACATCGCCGACCGGCTGATGGCCAGTTTCGGTTCCATGCTTCTTTATTGGTATCACTTTTCCCATTCCGGTCGCCGCATCGAGGTCGAGACCGACGACGATTCCATTGGTGGACATTTCCTGCATCTGTTGCACGGCAAACCTGCTAACGATCTTTGGGTGAAATCCATGCATACCTCGCTGGTGTTATATGCGGAGCATGAATTTAATGCATCGACATTCGCCGCGCGCGTCATCGCCGGTACCGGCTCCGACATGTATTCCGCCATCACCGGCGCCATCGGCGCGCTAAAAGGCCCGAAGCACGGCGGCGCGAACGAATTCGCGTTCGACACCATCGGCCGTTACGACAATCCCAACGCTGCCGAAGCGGACATCGCCAAACGCGTCGCCGAAAAACAAGTCATCATTGGCTTCGGCCATCCGGTCTATACCATTTCCGATCCGCGTAACGTGGTCATTAAAGAAGTTGCGCGCAAACTCTCGGAACAGGCCGGCAATATGAAATTGTTCGACATCTCCGCGCGCGTTGAAGAAGTGATGTGGCGCGAAAAGAAAATGTTCCCGAACCTCGATTGGTATAGCGCCACGAGCTATCACATGATGGGCGTGCCGACCGCGATGTTCACGCCGTTGTTTGTGATCTCGCGCACGTCCGGCTGGGCCGCTCACGTCATCGAACAACGTATCGATAACAAGATTATTCGGCCGGCCGCGAATTACACCGGGCCGGAGGATTTGAAGTTTGTTCCAATTGATCAAAGGAAGTGAGGCGAAACGGGTGGCGGATAACTACATCATGATTTTTACGCCTCGCTCCTAACACCTCACGCCTCACATTTAACTATAGAAAGAAGACATGTCAGCCCACATTTCCAACGTCCGCCCGAAACCCGATAGAGTGCTGGTCGATATCGCCAAGTATGTCGACGACTACAAAATTACTAGCAAAGAAGCCTACGAAACCGCGCGTTATTGTTTGATCGATACGCTCGGCTGCGGCCTCGAGGCGTTGGAATATCCGGCCTGCACAAAATTGCTCGGCCCGACCGTGCCCGGCACGGTTGTGCCGAACGGCGCCAAGGTTCCCGGCACGCAGTTCCAGCTCGATCCGGTCACCGCCGCGTTCAACATCGGCGCCATGATTCGCTGGCTCGACTTCAACGACACTTGGCTCGCTGCCGAATGGGGTCATCCATCGGACAACCTTGGCGGCATTCTGGCGACGGCGGATTATCTCTCCCGCGTTGCCGTGTCCCAGGGCAACAAGCCACGGGTGATGAAAGATGTGTTGACGGCCATGATCAAAGCCCACGAAATTCAAGGCTGCTTGGCGTTGGAGAATAGCTTCAACAAAGTTGGCCTCGATCACGTTGTGTTGGTGAAAGTCGCCAGCACCGCTGTTGTCACCAAGATGATGGGCGGCACGCGCGACGAGATCATCGACGCCGTGTCGCAGGCATGGGTCGACGGCCAAAGCTTGCGCACCTATCGCCACACGCCGAACGCCGGTTCGCGCAAATCCTGGGCGGCAGGCGATGCCACATCGCGCGCCGTGTTGCTGGCGCTGCGCACGCTCAAGGGCGAGATGGGTTATCCCTCGGTATTGAGCGCGAAAACTTGGGGCTTCTACGACGTGTCATTCAAGGGCAACGAATTCAAGTTCCAGCGCCCCTACGGCTCTTATGTAATGGAACAAGTGCTGTTTAAGATTTCGTTCCCGGCCGAGTTCCATTCGCAAACCGCCGTTGAAGCCGCGATGACCTTGCACAAAGAACTCGCGAAAATGGGCAAGAGCGCAGACGACATCAAGAAGATCACCATCCGCACCCACGAGGCCTGTATTCGCATTATCGACAAAAAAGGCCCGCTGAATAATCCGGCCGACCGCGATCACTGCATACAATACATGGTCGCCGTGCCGTTATTGTTTGGCCGCCTCACCGCCGGCGATTACGAAGACGGCATCGCGAAAGATCCGCGCATCGACAAGCTGCGCGATAAAATCGAATGCGTCGAAGACAAATCCTTCACCAAGGATTACCACGATCCGGCCAAGCGTTCCATCGCCAACGCGTTAACAGTGGAACTCAAGGAGGGCAAGAAACTCAAAGAAATCGTGGTCGAATATCCGATCGGCCATAAGCGCCGCCGCAAGGAAGGCATGCCGGTTTTGGTGGAGAAGTTCAAGACCAACCTCGCGCGCCGTTTCCCGGCGAAGCAGCAGAAGAAAATACTCGATCTGTGCTTGGATGCGAAAAAATTGGAAGCAACGCCGGTGAATGGGTTTGTCGATCTGTTTGTTATTTGAGGCGGGCTGGGAGCCAATGGCCCGAGGCCACCCCGTAGCCATGCGGGCGCCGGCGAGATGCCGCGAAGTGTTTTTCCCGCGAAAACCGGGAAAAGACTGTCATTCCCGCGAAAGCGGGAATGACAACAGAGCATGAGCACGCGTCCCCGGCCCAATACGACTCTATTTTGAAATCGGAAACCCAATGCGCGTGATTCCACTAATCCTCCTCGCAGCCGGCGTCGCACTTGTCAATACAGCCCAAGCACTCGACCTCCCTAAACGCAAATCCGGTCTATGGGAAATGACCATGATCGGCGATCAAACCAATGGCCAACCGCAAACAGTCACGACCTGCGTCGAGCAAAAAACCGATACCGGCTTGACCTCTTCGTTTGGCGGCAAAATTCCAAAGAACTGCAAGCAACCGACCCTGAAAAAATCCGCAGGCAGCTTTATCATCACAAGCGCATGCAAATTCACCGATTCCAATGTCACGACGGTGGCCATATTGAGCGGCGACACCAATAGCGCTTACAAAATCGATCGCACCTCGACCTACACGCCGCCGAACAAGGGCCGGAAGGAATCGAAGCAATCGATCACCGCGAAATGGCTGAGCCCGTGCAAGGCCAATCAGCGCCCTGGCGACATGATCATGCCGGACGGCGCCAAGATCAATATCAGAGATATCCAAAAATTGCAGGAAGCCAAGTAATTACTTTAGGAACCCATCGCATGGCACACAATCTTTACGACAGTTTGCAAACGTTTTCCGTCGGCTCCAAGCAAGGCAAGTACTACGCCCTGTCGGCGCTGGAAAAAGCCGGCCTCGGCAAGATCTCACGCCTGCCGGTTTCGATTCGCATTGTGCTCGAAGCGGTGCTACGCAATTTCGACGGCAAGAAAATCAGCGAAGATCACGTCAAACAACTCGCGGCATGGAAACCAACTGCGGCGCGCAGCGATGAGATTCCTTTCGTGGTCGCACGCATTGTGCTGCAGGATTTCACCGGCGTGCCGTTGCTCGCCGATCTCGCCGCGATGCGCGGCGTCGCGAGCAAGATGGGTAAAAATCCAAAACTTATCGAGCCGCTGGTGCCGGTGGATCTGGTCGTCGATCACTCGGTGCAAATCGATCATTACGCCAGCAACGATGCGCTGCGAAAGAACATGGAACTGGAATTCCAACGCAACAACGAGCGCTACAAGTTTATGAAATGGGGTATGCAGGCGTTCGACACATTCAAAGTTGTCCCGCCCGGCATCGGCATCGTGCATCAAGTAAATCTGGAATACCTGGCACGCGGTGTGCATCAAAAAGACGGCGTGTACTATCCCGACACCTTGGTCGGCACCGACTCGCACACCACAATGATCAACGGCATCGGCGTCGTGGGCTGGGGCGTCGGCGGCATCGAAGCGGAAGCCGGCATGCTCGGCCAACCGGTATATTTCCTGACGCCCGACGTGGTCGGCGTGAATTTGATCGGCAAACTGCGCGAAGGCGTCACCGCGACGGACTTGGTGTTGACAGTGACGGAAATGCTGCGCAAAGAGAAAGTCGTCGGCAAATTCGTCGAATTTTTCGGCGCAGGCGCGGCATCGCTGGCGCTGCCCGATCGCGCGACAATTGCCAACATGGCGCCGGAATACGGCGCCACCATGGGCTTCTTCCCGGTCGATCAAACCACCATCGAATACTTCAAAAACACCGGCCGCAGCGATGATGAAATCAGCGCATTTGAAGCCTATTTCAAAGCGCAGGGATTGTTCGGCATACCCAAGGCCGGCGACATCGATTACAGCAAAGAGTTGTCGCTCGATTTGGCTTCGATCACGCCTTCCGTTGCCGGGCCAAAGCGGCCGCAGGATCGCATCGAGTTGCCGAATCTTAAGGCTAAATTCACTGAACTTTTCGGCAAGCCCGTTGCTGATAATGGCTTCAACAAAAAATCGGATGATCTCGCTAAGCGTTACACAACGCAAAAACCCGGCATCGATATCGGCAATGGCGATGTCTTGATCGCTGCGATTACCTCATGCACCAACACCTCAAATCCCGGCGTGTTGCTGGCGGCTGCCCTGTTGGCAAAAAAAGCCGTGGAAAAAGGCATGACCATCAAGCCCCACATCAAGACTTCACTCGCACCCGGCTCGCGCGTGGTGACGGAATATTTGACCAACGCGGGCCTTCTGCCCTATCTGGAAAAACTCGGCTTCAACGTTGCCGCCTACGGTTGCACCACCTGCATTGGCAATGCCGGCCCGCTGGATGAGGCGATCGAGCAATCCGTCGTCCAGAATGACATCGTCGCGGCTGCCGTGTTGTCCGGCAATCGCAATTTTGAAGCGCGCATTCACGCCAATATCCGCGCTAACTTCCTCGCTTCGCCGCCGCTGGTGGTCGCGTTCGCGCTGGCGGGTACGGTAGTGATCGACATGGATCACGATCCCCTCGGCAAAGCCATTGACGGCACGCCGGTGTTTTTGAAAGACCTGTGGCCGAGCCAGGCGGAAGTTGCGGCGGTGATGAAATACGCAACCAACGCCGCCATCTATCGCAATTTATACGCCGACTTCACCACGGGTTTTGATCTGTGGAACAGCATTCCGTCGACGCCGGGCCAGGTCTACAACTGGGACAAATCGACCTATATCGCCGAGCCGCCATTCTTTAAAGATTTCGGACCGGGCGCCGGCGCCAGTGCGGACGTAAAAGGCGCCCGCGCACTCGGAATTTTTGGCGACTCCGTGACTACCGATCACATCAGCCCGGCAGGCTCGATCAAGTCGTCGTCGCCCGCCGGCAAATGGTTGCAGAACAACGGCGTTGGCGTCGTGGATTTCAACAGCTATGGCTCGCGCCGCGGCAATCACGAAATCATGATGCGCGGCACTTTCGCGAATGTCCGCATCAAAAATATGATGCTGCCGCTGAAGGCCGATGGTTCGCGCGTTGAAGGTGGACTGACCCTGTGTCAGCCGTCCGGCGAAGAACTGCCGATTTACGATGCGGCGATGAAATACGTTGCGAGCGGAACGCCAACGATTATTTTCGGCGGCGAAGAATACGGAGCCGGTTCATCGCGCGATTGGGCGGCGAAGGGCACGCAGTTGCTCGGTGTCAAAGCCGTCATCGCGCGCAGTTTCGAACGTATCCATCGTTCCAACTTGGTTGGCATGGGCGTGTTGCCACTGCAATTTAAAGGCAGCGACAGTGCGCAATCCCTCGGTATCAAAGGCGACGAACAATTCGATTTGCTTGGCTTATCCGGCCAACTGAAGCCGCAACAAGACGTCACGTTGGTCATCACGCGCAACGATGACAGTAAGCAAGAAGTGAAACTGTTGCTGCGCATCGATACGCCGATCGAAGTGGATTACTACCTGCATGGCGGTATTCTGCCGTACGTGTTGCGCGAATTGCTGGCGGCTTAAATTCTTCTCACATTTTCTAAGTCGAGGCAGTTCGGCCTCTCGCACTGACCCGGCGGGTGAAATTGAATCGCTAAATTTTAATTGGCCCGAGCCGGCGCAATAAGTGCCCGGCGAGCCGCACCAATATTGGCTCTTCAGGCACTTTTAGTTCTTGCAACTGAACTACAATACTTCCCCTGCGTGGTCGGCAAGTCGCGAACGTTCGCCGCGCTGCAGTGTGACGTGGCCGCTGTGCTTCCAGCCTTTGAAGCGATCAACCACGTAAGTCAGACCTGAACTTCCCTCGGTGAGATACGGTGTGTCGATCTGGGCGATGTTGCCGAGGCAAACCACTTTCGTTCCGGGTCCGGCGCGAGTGACGAGTGCTTTCATTTGTTTTGGCGTTAGGTTTTGCGCTTCGTCGATGATGAGATATTTATTCAGAAATGTCCGGCCGCGCATGAAATTGAGCGACTTGATTTTGATGCGCGAACGAATCAGATCGCGCGTCGCCGCCCTACCCCAATCGCCGCCTTCGTCATCCGACTTATTCAGCACATCGAGATTGTCTTCCAGCGCACCCATCCACGGCGTCATTTTTTCCTCCTCCGTACCGGGAAGGAAGCCGATGTCATCGCCAAGCGGCACCGTGGCGCGGGTCATGATGATTTCCGAGTAGAGCTTTTGATCAAGTGTTTGTGTTAGTCCACCGGCCAGCGCCAATAACGTTTTGCCCGTTCCCGCCTGACCGAGCAGCGTGACGAAATCTAAGTCCGGATTCATCAGCAGATTGAAGGCGAAATTTTGTTCCTTATTCCGCGCGACAATGCCCCACACGTTGTGTTTGTGGTGGCCGTAATCGCGCAGGGTTTCGAGCAATACGGTTTTGCCGTTTAGCTCTTTGACGGCGGCTTGAAAAGGTTTTTCGCCGGCTTGAAAAACAAACTCGTTGAGCATCAAGCTCGAACACAGCGGCCCCCTGATCCGATAATAAGTACGCCCGCCCTCTTGCCAGGATTCCATATCCTTGCTGTGCTTGTCCCAAAAATCATCACCGAGTTCGCGCATGCCGCTGTACAGAAGATCGGTGTCCTCCAACGCTTTGTCGGTGAAATAATCCTCGGCCGGCACACCCAAAGCGTGCGCCTTGATGCGCATGTTGATGTCTTTAGTGACAAGGATGACTTGCCGTTTTGGCTGTAATTTTTGCAGATGCACGACAACACCGAGAATCTGGTTGTCCGCCTTGTTACCCGCCAAGCTCGAGGGCCCCGGGTCGTCAAAGCCGTCGGTCTGCAAAAACAAATGCCCGCTGGCGCCATTGACACGGCCCTTCAACGGCATTCCCTGCGCGATCGTCCCTGCGGTCACGCGACTCACCAGTTCGTCGAGAAAACGACTCGCTTGCCGTGCGTTGCGCGCGACTTCGGACATGCCTTTTTTGTGATCGTCCAATTCCTCCAACGTCACCATCGGAAGATACACATCGTGTTCTTGGAAATGAAAAAGGCTGGTTGGATCGTGCATCAGCACGTTGGTGTCGAGCACAAAAAGTTTGGTCTTGGCAGCGCTTGTGCGGGGCATGTTTTAGGGGCTCGGGGCTAGAGGATGGTTACGAACGTCAATACTTCTTGAGCGTGGCCGGGAACTTTTACGCCGCGCCATTGTTTGCGTAACACCCCGCCCTTGTCGATTACGAAGGTGCTGCGCTCGATTCCGCGTACTTGTTTGCCATACATGTTCTTCATTTTCATCACGTCGAATGCTTTGCAGGCAATTTCCTCCGTGTCGGACAGTAACTCGAAGGGAAAGCTCATTTTCGTTTTGAAGTTTTCGTGGGACTTGATCGTATCGCGCGAAATGCCGAATACGCTGCATTTCAATTTCACGAATTCACCATGCAGATCGCGAAACTGTATTCCCTCGTCGGTACAGCCAGGGGTGTTGTCCTTCGGATAAAAATAAAGCACCAGCGGGCTGCCTTGCATCGCGGAGAGCCGAAAGCTTTGATCGCCGGTGGCGGGGATTTCAAAATCGGGAGCGGGTTGATCGAGCATGAATATCCTCTACTTTAAGAACGAAATATTAAACGATTGTTACCATCATTAAGCGTTTCCGAGACTGTATCTCGACTATTGACGCGTGCCCAAAAAACTTTTGCCTTGCAAAAGTAGCGTACCGCTCCGGCCGGGAATCTCGCCTTGAACCAACTCGCAATGCGCTAGAGACTGGCGATCGAGCACGCGATACAGGTCGGCGACCGTTCCCAATCGGTAGCCCTGACGCGACCAGCCGGCCAACAATTGATCGAACACCGGCGCCAGCTTCATGCCTTCCAATTCGGCGTGCAAGGTGTAGACATGGCCGGTCTTGACGAATGCTTCGGTCAATTCGAGAAGCGTCGCGGCGACGTTCAACGCGCTCACGCCATTCAGACCAATCAATTCGTCCAGCGTCGGTAACGTCGTAGGAAACTGCGGACAGTCGATCAATTCACCGCGATAGACCGGCAAAAACGGGAAGCGACCGCGGCCATCGGAACAATAGTCGAAGCCCATGCGTTGCGTTAGGCGTAACGCGTGGATATTCATCTGCCACCCAGCAGCGCCGTGGATCTTGGCATCGGCGCCAAACACGTCGCGAAATACCGTGGCGGCGCGCTCCATCTCGCGTGCCGTCCAGGCGGCGCATTGATCGATGACATTGTCTTGCCATTTGACGTGGTCGTAAGTGTGAATGCCGACTTCGAAACCGGCATCGCGAACCTGGCGCATGATCGTTGCGCAGCGCTTGCCGATGTGCGGGCCGGGCAGCAGCGTTCCATACATCAAGGTTTTTAAACCGTAATGCCCGACAACCGAGGTTCGCGAAACTTTGTTGAGAAATCCAGGGCGGAACGCGCGCTTAATGGCGCGCCCGGTATGGTCTGGGCCGAAGCTGAATAAGAATGTCGCATTCGCCTGGTGTTTTTGCAGCATATCCACCAGCCGGGGGACACCTTCGAGCGTCCCGCGAAACGTGTCGACATCTATTTTCAGAGCGAGCTGATTCAAACCGGTATTACGTAGATAATTTGATCAGATGCTAACACAGTTGCCGCGCTCGACCACCCGGCGCTGCGATATACTAAGGCCATGGCTGGATTCCCAACAATTGCCTATGTTGTATTGGCGTTACTGCTGGTTATCGCGGTCGCCGTCGTTTCGGGATTGCTGGTACAGGCGCGCTTTCGCAGAGACTTTCCGCAGCGCTTGGACGAGCAAGTCGAGACCCATCACCGCGCGATGCTATCGGACCTGCACGATGGCCTCACCAAACAAAGCGATCGGCTACTCGGTAGCCAAACTGAAAATTCAGAACGCCTGCGCGCAACGCTGCGGCAAGAGCTCGATGCCGCGCGTGAGATGACCCATAGCCTAAAGCTCGCTCAGTCGCAGGCGCTTGCCGGCAATCGCGAAGACCTGGTTCGACAGCTCGCTCAATTGAGTAGCATATTGCAAGAAAAACAAGATCTGTTGCGAACGGAAATGCTCGGGCAAACACTGCAAAAGCTCGCAGAACAGGCGAAATCCGGCCAAGAAATGGTGCAGACGACGCTCGCTTCCGTAACGTTGCAACTTACGGCGCGAGTTGAAGCGTTGAGTGTGAAAGTCGATCAACGCCTGGATCAAATCAGCGGCAAAGTTCATGAGCGCTTAGAAGAAGGTTTTAAGAAAACCAATGAAACTTTTACCAACGTCATGACCCGGCTCGCAACAATCGACGAGGCACAAAAGAAAATCGACGGCCTGACCACCAATGTCGTCAGCCTACAACAACTGCTCGGCGACAAGCGCTCCCGCGGCGCGTTCGGCGAGGTGCAACTCGAGGCATTGGTTGCAAACATTCTGCCGAGCCAGGCGTACGCAATTCAACATACCTTGTCGAATGGCCTGCGCGTCGATTGCGCGATATTCTTACCGGCGCCGACCGGAACCGTGGCCGTCGACGCTAAGTTTCCGCTGGAAAACTATCACCGCATGTTTGCGAGCGGAATCACTGCTGCCGAACGCAATCAGATCGAACGGCAATTTAAAACTGACATTAAAAATCACGTCGACGCAATCGGCTCAAAATATATTCTTCCGGGAGAAACCTCCGATGGCGCCGTAATGTTCGTGCCGGCGGAAGCGGTATTCGCGGAAATTCACGCCTATCATCCCGAAGTGGTGGACTACGCGATGCAGCGCCGGGTGTGGATCGTCTCGCCGACGACTTTGATGGCGGTGCTCAATACCGCGCGCGCGGTGATGAAAGACGTCGAGACACGACAGCAGATTCACATCATTCAGGACGAATTGGGCAAGCTCGGAAAAGATTTTTTGCGCTTCGATGATCGCATGAAAAAACTCGCCGATCACATCCGCCAGGCCAATCAAGACGTGACGGAAATTCACGTTAGCAGCCGCAAGATTTCCGATCGGTTCTTGCAAATTGAACGTGTCGAACTCGACGGCGATACAAGCAAACCGGCCGCGGCGCTCGAACGCAAGGAAATATCATAGTCCGCGAGTGCAAATGCGCGGTAATATTCGCGGCCGCGCCTTTGCAAAAAGTGCGCCCGACGACAACTGGTGTTGCTCCCAATGGCTTCGCTGCACGAAAAATTAACTGAAGATCGAGTTCGGCAAAGCATCGCGCTGGCTGGAATCAACCCGAATGATTTCGACGAGCTTGAACGGCTTGATCAGGCCCTGCGAGCTGCCCCGGAACAGACGTGGCATTGCCTTGATAGTTTTCTCGAAGGCGAACTGGTTCGATTAATCAGTAGCCCCAAACGCCGGACGCTGATCGCACCGGTATTGAAGGACATGTTTCGATCCCTCGCAGGTGCGTCGATCGCGTTTGAGGCGTTTTGTAATCGCCTTCAGATTTGGCTTGATTTGCAGTATTTCGGTATGCCGCCGGAATGGCCCGCGATCGCTCTCGAACAATACCTTCGCGCCGTTGATAGCGAGCTGGTACGAATTCGATGGGAGCGAAGTGTTGAGGCGAATAGCGCGTTACGAAAATTCGTCATGCTGCATATGGGTTTGACGACTGCCGCCCTCATTTACAGCGAGCAAGAACGCTACAGCCAACAGCTCTTCTATGACGCCGGCACTAAATTACCCGGCCCGGAATTGTTCCTTGAGACCCTAAATAAACGCCTCGCGGAAAATTCTGCCGAAAGCAGAGAAGTGCTCGCGGTGATAATACTGGAGACGACGTCGTCGCACCGCCTGTTGGGATATCCTGGGTATCCGACGGTGGATCAATATATCTCTGAGGTCGCCCGGCGATTGAAGCCGGTTCTGCGATCGACCGACTTCATTGCCCGGTTGGGGCGACAGGAATTTGGCATCGTACTGCCCAATTTGCGCGGCGATGGGCAAGCCATGCTAGCCGCGAATAAATTACTGAGTACTCTTCGAACGCCAATTCTATTGGCAACGACTGAAATTACACCACAGCCGTCGCTCGGCATCGCGCTGTTTCCTGAACACGGCAGCGACAGCCAAACCCTTGTTCGTCTTGCGGAAACGGCGTGCACCGCGGCAAAAAGTTCGCCGGATTCGTATGTAATTTATCATGCGAAACTCGATAAAAACGAACGTCTGCAACGGACCATTGAGTCAGAATTGCGCGTGGCCTTGCGCGAGAATGAATTGATGCTTTTTTACCAGCCGCAACTGTCTCTAAAAACTGGCATAGTCGACGGCGCAGAAGCCCTCCTGCGTTGGCGCAATTCGCGCGGCGAGTTCGTTCCGCCGAATGTGATCGTTGACGTCGCCGAGCGCTGCGGCATGATGACCGAGTTAACCCACTGGGTCATGAACACGGCGTTGCGGCACAGCGCCGAAATGCGCCAGCGCGGCATCGCCATCACGCTCAGCGTAAATCTCTCGGCGCAAGATTTAGTGGCGCCGGAATTTGTCGAAATCACCGACCAGACGCTACGCACCTGGGGCATCCAGCCGAATAAGCTCGTACTCGAAATTACCGAAGGTTCGATGATCAGCGAGGTCGACAAAGTTCATTCCGTATTGACTCGACTAAAAGAAGTCGGCGTTGAAATTTCGATCGACGATTTTGGCACCGGCTATTCGTCGCTTGCTTATCTCAAGCGCCTACCGCTTGACGAACTCAAGATCGATCAAGTTTTCGTTCGGAAAATGCTGGAAGACCGGCAAGACGAACGTATCGTTCGCACCGTCATCGACCTGGCGCACAACTTGCACTTGCGCGTAGTAGCGGAAGGCGTGGAAGACGAGGCAACGTTGATGGTGCTCAAAAACATGGACTGCGATGTCGCGCAAGGCTACTACCTCAGCAAACCGAAGTCGCTCGGCGAATTCGAGATTTGGTGCCTAGACAGGGCGAAGCAGTTGCCAAATTCGGCCACGCTGTGAGCCAGTATTCATGCGCATTTTCAAGCTTGCTACGTCAACGAGCAATAAGTGCGGGCATCTTGGCGCGATAGGGTTCTGAATTTTTACCGGGTAATATTTAAGATTCGTAACGCAGCGCAAGCGGCGCCAAAACCGTTATCGATATTGACGACCGTCACGCCGGGCGCGCAACTCGCCAGTGCCGAATGCAACGCCGACTCACCATTACGGGCAATTCCGTAACCAACGGAAGTGGGTACCGCTATCACCACGCCGCGCGTGAGCCCGCCCATCACACTCACCAGAGCCGCGTCCATGCCCGCGACCACAATCGTTACCGCGTGCTGTCGAATGGCTTCTAGTTTTTCCGTTAATCGCCATAGCCCGGCGACACCGATATCGTTGAACTCCGTGGCAGCTACACCGTAGTAATTCAGCGTGCGCAAAGCTTCCCGCGCGACGGGACTGTCAGACGGTCCCGCTGTTCGGACCGCGACGCGTGCCGCACCATCGATCGCCTTAGCTTTACCAAAAATCGCGGTCTGCGAGGTCGGATCGTAATCTATGAGTGGGCGAACCGCAGTGGACAATTCACTGAATTGTCTTTGCGACAAGCGCGTTAACAAAAACCGCTCGCGATGCTGCGGCGCTTGACCAAGGATCGCCTCGATCTGGGCGACCTGTTTGCCGGCGCAAAAAATTGCTTCGTCAAATCCGAGGCGCTCTTCGCGTTCGAAATCCAGCGTAAATTCGATCATGGTTGCGTTCTCTTTTTCGCCAATGCCAACTGTTCCGCATCGCGACGCAAACGGTCGCGCTCCAATCGGGTCTTTGCGGGTGATTCTTGCACGGCATCGGATTCCAGCTTCGCCGTCAAATGGCCATCGGGCCTCTGCGCAACCTTCACCGCCATCGAATGGTCCGCCAGGGTCACGGCCACGTCCGCACGCGACAGAATTGCACGCTGGGAAATGTGGTGGCGAATACCCAAGGTGCTGGTTTGATTAAAGCAGGCCGTAAGCACGCAGTCCAGCGAATCGGGCAGGCATAACAACTGGATGTGATTCACGAGCCGGCCTTTCTTGCCGTACGCAGGCATCTGCAATACGTCCATCACGCCGTCCATCGCACGCAAATGACCGAGGCCGAGGGCGATGTCCTCGGCGGTTTGATCATCCAATTCAAACTCGACCACAGCGATTTCTTCGCGCACGATATCGGAACGTTGTCCATCCGCAAATGCCATTACCCGCAACGCGTTACTCATTCCCATGAAACGCCGCATGCCGAAGCCATAGCCGGAAGCACTCAATTTTTTTCCACCGGGTGGCATGCGATCGGCGCAATTCAGGTGACGCACGATGGCCGCGCCGGTAG
This sequence comes from Pseudomonadota bacterium, assembly GCA_031380185.1. GTDB lineage: Bacteria > Pseudomonadota > Gammaproteobacteria > Burkholderiales > JALYOK01 > JALYOK01. The sequence goes on along the minus strand of JANNFT010000230.1, from coordinate 12,638 downwards.
GCGTGACGCGCTCTCCCGGTCGGCCATCGTCGTGCCAGGCAAAACCTTCCAACAGACGCGCTGTAGCCGGGCTCGGTACCGGCAACGGACCATGGGCGGTTTTCACCATTCCCGACCCTTTCGGCAGCGAACCGATCGACCAAGATGTGGCGCCGCAGGACTCGATCAAAAACGCGGCGCCGACAATATCCGCAATCGAATCCCAGCCGCCCAGCTCATGGAAACTTACGTCATGGGTGGCAACGCCATGAATTTGCCCCTCGACTTCGGCAAGCAAAGTAAAAATGGCAATAGCGCAATCGCGCACCTTTACCTCGAGCGAACTAGATTTGAGCGCACCAACAATATCGGCGAAAGCGCGATGCTCGTGGCGATTTGACTCGGGTTCTTCGATTATGAAGCGTAAACCGGTGAGCGCGAAATCCTGGAACGCTTGGCTTTGAATCTTGATGGCATCGGGCAACCCGGCGGCGCGGATCGCCGCGATCATCGGCGTTTCCAAATTCGGGTAAGTGTGGAGCATCGCCGCGATGAACATGTCTCCTGCAATACCGCCAACGGGATCGAAATGAATATGAATCACAATGAGCTAAGACAGCGTTACTCTAGTTTGATTTGAATCGGGCTTTGACGTCCGGATGATCCAAAACGGCGCTGTTGACCACATACTGCGGCGCCTCGCCCTTGGCCACGGCAACCGCGGCGCGAAACGCGCCTTCGGCATTGCTACGAAAACATTCGTCAGTCCAGCAGATTGAATGGGGGGTGACAATAATGTTTTCCAACGTGAAAAGCGGATGGTCGCGCGCGGCAGGTTCTTGCTCGAAAACATCTAACGCCGCGCCGGCAATACGCTTGCTGGTCAACGCTTTATATAGAGCCGCCTCATTGACGATTGCGCCTCGCGCGGTATTAATTAAATAGGCGCTTTCTTTCATCAAGCCCAATTCGCGTTCGCCTATCAATCCTTTGGTTTGCTCGCTTAAAAAACAATTCACGCAAACGAAATCCGCTTCGCGCAACACAGTGTCCATATCGGTCAATTTCACACCGAGCTTGTCGGCATCCGCTTGGGTTTTTGCAGGATCGCACGCGAGCAAATTCATATTCAAGGGCGCGAGCAAGCGAAATAATTCGCTGCCGATGTTTCCCATACCGATCGAGCCGACGGTCTTGCCGACCAAGCCCTCGCCCATATGAAATTTGGTCTCGTTCCAGCGGCCGGCGCGGGTGATTCGGTCTTTCAAAAATAACTTATGCGACAGCGCCAAAATGAAAGTCAGGATACTTGTTGCAACCGGGCGCCTGACACCCTCTGGCGTAATCGACAAGATGACACCATGCGCGGTGCATGCGGGCACATCGACATTGTCGTAACCGACGCCCAAGCGCGCGACAATTTTCAAACGCCGATTCGGGCCCGCCACGGTCGCGGCCGTGGTGCGCGGCGACAACACACACAAAGCATCGTAAGCCGCGGCGTGCGCCGCCGTCAGCTCTTTGACATTCTCGGGAATGAACTCCCATTCAATTAATGGATCGTCCAGAACTTTCAGCGCCGCAGCGTCGAATACCGTCTTGCCGTCGTCACGCAGGGCGTCGCGAGTGATGCCAACGCGAAATTTTTGACTGGGCATGCTTACTTGCCTTTCTTCGATACTTTCTTGCCGGCGTTAACCTGTTCTCGCATACCGCCGATCAGGCGCGTCATCGCATTTTGCAGCAAACCGGAATCTAGTCCGGTCGCGATAATGTTGAAGCCATGTCCTACGTATTCACTCGCCCATTTTTCGTCTGCGGCCATGAAACCCGCGGCACAGTTATGTTTGCGAGCAGTTGCGACGATTTTCTTCACCGCTTCGAGATACTTGGGATGAGAAAATTGCGCTGGGATACCCATGAAATTGGTCAGGTCAAAATGGCCCAACCACAAACAATCCACGCCATCGACCTTCGCAATGGCTTCGACATTTTTCAAGCCCTTGGCGGTTTCGATTTGACAGATCACAAACGTGCGCTCGTGAATCGCGGCAATCTTGTCCTTCACATCGCCGCCCTGGTAATCATCTTGCGCCACGCCGAAAGCGGCGCCGCGGTAACCCAGCGGCGGATAGCGCGTGCAAGAGACGATCATCTCTGCCTGTTCCTTGCTTTCCACCATCGGCAGCATAACGCCCATGGCGCCCAGGTCAAGCACGCGCGCGATGAAGTGATACTGCGTCGTCGGCACTCGCACCATCGGCACTAAATCCAAGCCGCGGCAAAGCGCGAACATCTGCTTCATCAAACCGATATCGGTCCCGGCGTGCTCCATGTCGAACAAAATAAATTCGGCGCCGGCGTTCTTCGCGATCTGCGGAACACCGGGTGAAAAAAACTCAAAAAACATGGCGCCAAAGGCGTGTTCGCCGCGCGCTAATTTTGCCTTAACCGGATTACTTCTCATTGCTATCCCCCACTTTGCAGCGGCTAATTGCGGTGCCGTTGGCCGATGTCGCAATCACGCTTCATTACGGCATAAGCCGCTTTGGCGTCAGCCAATTGATCACCGACACGCCCATGAAGCATTTTCACAATCGCGTCGAGATTACTTTTCTCAAGCTCGCCGGGCCATTCCGTTTGGCGCGCTACCGCGGCGAGCGCTTCGTCTTTGCTCTGGCCTTTTTCGCGACTGCTCATCGCATTCGCGGCGTACTGGCCAATGTCCTCACAAGTCATGGCGCCGGTGTCATAGGCATGCGCAAACGGAGTAGCAAAGCCGACTATAAATACCAACAGAAATAAATTCCGCATCGATTAATTTTCGCTAGATTTTAGGTTCACACATTATAAGCCCAAGGCTTGGTATTACCCTAGAAACGGCAGTTGGACGGGGCGGAGTGGGTGAGCACACAAGTTATGAATATTTTTATTGGAACCATGATGTCGAATAACCGAAGCGGCGGTCAACTGCCGTTTCTAGGGTTATGCGGGATTCGCCAACAAGCTTCGCCACAATTGCGTCACGGGTAAAGCATGCTGCGCGGCGATCTGCGTTTCAACACGAGCGTCGACCTGGCCATCCAGCCAAGCTCGGTGTTGCAAACGCCGCAATTCTCGATACGAGTCGGCAACCTTTTTCGCCTGATCTGGCGCAATCAATCCCAGCACGCCGCTGCGCTCGAGCAACGCAATGTTGCCGGTATTGGCCGTCAATTCCGGGTGGAGATAGGCGAAAGCTAACACTAAATATTGAACAATAAACTCAATGTCGATCAAACCGCCATGGCCGTGCTTGACGTCGAACAATTCCGGCGCGATCGCCTGGCTTTGGCGCATCTTGCTGCGCATTGCAACCACTTCCGCGCGCACTATTTGCGGATCGCGCTGCTGCCGCAATAAATCGCAACGAATCTTTTCGAACGCAACACCAACCTGCGCATCACCGCCACTGAAGCGCGCGCGGGTCAGCGCTTGATGTTCCCACAGCCATGCGTGCTTCATTTGATATTCCGCAAACGCCTGAACACTACTGACCAATAAACCACTGGCGCCGTCCGGCCGCAAACGCAAATCCGTGTCGTAAAGCACGCCCGATGCGGTATACGTTGTCAGCCAAGAATTCAGCCGTTGCGCTAAACGCGCATAGTGTTCCGCTGCGTCGGGATGCGGGTCATCGTACAAAAAAATGATATCGAGATCGGAACCGTAACCGAGTTCCTTGCCACCGAGCTTGCCATAGCCAACGATGCAAAACCGCGCAACATCGCTGTGCTTTGATTTCAGACCACGCCAGGCAGCGGCGACCGCGACATCCAGCAGGCAATCCGCGAGGTCACTTAAGTGATCCGAGAGTTTTTCCAACTTAAGAAATCCGCCGATATCCTGCGCAATTAACCGAAAAACTTGCGCCTGCTTGAAATGCCGCAACAAATCCCATTGGCGTTCTACATCGCCGTCATATTGCGAAATCTCCGCCTGCAATTCGCGCTTCAATTGCGGCCACTCGGGCGTGGCGCCAAGCTCGCGATGGTCGAGCAGTTCATCGAGCAGAATCGGGTGTTGCGCCAGGTAGTTGACCGCCCAGCCGCTGGCGGATGCCAGCTCCATGACTTTCTTCAATGCGTTCTGATTTTCCAGCAAAAGCGCGAGATAGGTTTCGCGGCGACTTACCGTTTCCAATAAATCGAGCGTGCGAAACAGAGTTTCGTCGGCTTGGCGCATCCCTGCCGCCATTTCTATAAGGCTGGGAAGCAACGCGTCAAATCGCGCCCGGCTTGATTCCGGAAGATGTTGATAGCGAGTGCTGGTGCGGATCGCAGCGAGTCGCTCGAATACTTTAATGGCGTCGCGATAACCTAAGTTCTTCAGAACATCAACGGATTGCGCTTCGCCCACCAGCCCGCGCCAGATTGCGACCGCGGGTGTATTGCTATCCAATTGATCGAAAGCAAAAATTGCATCGAATTGTCGAGTGACGCAATTGCGATGATGTTCCAATAATGTCAGAACGTCGGCGTAGCCGGATTGACCCAGAGAATGAGCGATGCGCGCCTGGTCGTCCGGATTGGAAGGCAGGGAATGGGTTTGCGCATCATCGAGATACTGTAGGCGGTGTTCTAGGTTGCGCAAAAATACATAACTTGCAGTGAGGTCGTGATAATGCTCTTCGGAAAACAGTTTAAGCTGCGCAAGGTGCGCCAGCGCCGCCAGCGTTGAACGTCCCTGCAGGCGAATGTCGCGACCGCCGCGGATGAGCTGAAATACTTGCGCAATGAACTCGATTTCGCGAATTCCGCCGGGCCCGAGTTTGATGTTGCCAATGCGATCCCGGCGCATCACCTCTGCGCGGATTTGGCCATGCAGTTCGCGTAATTGCGCCACCGCGCCGTAATCCAAATAGCGGCGAAAGACAAAGGGTTGCACCAGCGCAACCAGTTCGCTCTGGCGCGCGCCGGTGATCGGCCGCGCCTTGATCCACGCATAACGCTCCCACGGACGGCCCTGGGTAATGAAATAAGTTTCGAGGGCCGCAAAACTAATCGCCAAAGCCCCGCTTTCGCCATAGGGCCGTAAGCGCATATCGACTCGAAAAACAAATCCCTCGGCAGTGATATCCGCAAGGGTGGCGATAATCTGCTTGCCTAACACGCTAAAGTATTCGTGATTGCTGATCTTGCGCGGACCGTTTGTCTCGCCTTCTTCCGGATAAACAAAAATCAGGTCGACATCGGATGAAACATTTAGCTCTGCCGCGCCGAGTTTACCCATCGCCACCACGATCAATTCTTGCGCGGCGCCGGATTCTGCGCCGATCGGCAACCCTAAGCGCTCTACTAAATCCTGTTGCGCCTTGGATTGCGCGACACTTATTGTCACCTCGGCGAGATCGCTCATGGTCAGCATGACTTCGTCAAGATTGGCGATGCCCGATAGATCCCGCGAAGCGACGCGAAGCCATACTCGCTGGCGTAGCTTGCGCAATTGGAGCGTCAGTTCGCGCGGATTTGCCGCCTCTTGCGCTGCGACAAATATTTCCATTTCGGATCGCGAAAACGGCTGCTGCCAACCCGCCAAAAGGTCTTCCAGTAATCGCGGATCAGCGCCGATCAAGCGGCTAGCAAAATGGCTGTGGGCGCGCAATCGCTCGATCAGCGCCGGAAACTCAGACATTGCGGTAAAAAACCGTCGTCCAAATCGTGGCGAAAGCGTTACAAGTTTTGTGGACATAACCTGTTATCATTTTACAAAATTCGTTACGAAAGTATGCCTGGATTGAGTCGCCGTTGGGTTTGGCGCGTCGCGTTGTCCCTAATTATCCTAGTCCTAGCCGGGCTGTTGGCGGTCGGCGTGGCGCTGCGCTTTTGGTACGTACCGCATGCTAGCGAATATCGGGAAAAGATCGCAGCCGTTATTTCCAACACCGCCGGCACGCCCATCAGCATCGAAGCGGTGCACGGAAGTTGGGAAGGACTGCGCCCCGCACTGGAATTCAAATCCTTAACAGTCTTTGACCACAACAATCACGCGGCGGTCAAACTTGATCGAATTTATGGCGTATTGTCCTGGTGGTCGTTACTGTACGGCTCAATTGAATTCTTCCGGATCGAGATCGATCATCCTACTCTCGCATTGCGTCGCGACCAAGCCGGGAAATTCTTCCTTTCGGGCATCGAGCTTCCGCAAGGCGACCCGACCGAGGACACGGGGCTTGCCGATTGGTTGTTAAAGCAACGCAGCGTGGTGATCAAAAACGCCACGCTGTCGTGGCAAGATGCCAAAGTCAACGATGAAGCCTTGATCCTCACCGAAATAGGCTTTCGTCTTGAAAATCGCGGCGATCACCATAACTTTGGCCTGGCCGCCAAACCGCCGAGCGAAGTTGCCGACCCAATTGCGATAAGCGGCAACGTTCGCGGCGCTACCTTTGCGCAATTGCGCAACTGGAGCGGGGAGATCGAGACGCAATTGCAAAACATTGATTTGGCGACGTTGCGTAAATTCTTACCCGTTCCCACTGAACTCCGCCGCGGTTCCGGCGGCGTTAAGCTTATATTTAGCGGTGATGGTCGCGGACACATCGGCGTCACGAGCGATCTTAATCTGAAAAATGTCCAAGCGCAGTTCAATGTGAATGTCGCACCCCTGGAACTCGCCGAGATTAGCGGAAAAATTGGCGTTAAGCATCTGGCGCCGGGATTCGAAGCCACTAGCAACGATCTCACAGTGAAATTAAGTGGCAGGGCGCTATCGTGGCGTCCCGGGAATGCCAAAATTGTCTTCGTCGCCGGTGACGAAAAGCGCCCCGAACGCGCTGAAATTAGCACCAAACAAATCGAATTGACCGGGCTGCTGGCGATGCTGCAAAGCGTGCCTCTGCCGTCTGATACACGCGCCCAATTGCGCCGCCTCGCGCCCTCGGGGCAACTGAATAATTTCATTATCGGCTGGACGCGAACCGCCGCGGGACTCAGTGAGTACCAATTGAAAGGCCAGTTTCAAAATCTTGCGACGGCGCCACACGATAAGTTTCCCGGATTCTCGGGCTTGAGCGGCAGCATCGACGCCAACCAAGTGGGCGGCGGCCTCGCGCTGAATAGCAAAGCGTTGGTTGTCAAGGCGCCGGCGTTATTTGTCGAAGAACTGAAATTCGACACGTTGACCAGCCGAGCCACTTGGAAAACCACTCAGGACGGCGTCGACATCAAGATCGCTGATTTCGCGTTCGCGAACGAAGACGGCGCAATCTCCGTAACCGGTCTTTATAAATCTGTCGCCGGTACGCCTGGGTGGACCGACCTAAAAGGTCAGCTACTACGCGGCGATGCGCGCGGTGTATGGCGCTACGTGCCACGCGTGGTGCCCGATTCGGTTCGAAACTGGCTCAAGGCTTCGATGCTGGCCGGCAAATCCGAAAGTGGCTCATTTCGACTCAAGGGCAATTTGTTCGATTTTCCGTTTGCCGACGACAAAGGCGGCGTGTTTGAAGTCATTGCCGATGCCCACGATGGCGCGGTGCGTTACGTGCCAGACTGGCCGCGCGTCGAAGATATTTCCGCCAAGCTCATTTTTCGCGGCATTACCATGGACGTTATCGGCTACAGTGGCCGAGTGTTTCAAAGCAAAATCAAGTCGGCGCGAATTCGCGTCGCCGATTTAGCCCATCATGACCCGGTCGTTAACCTTGAATTACGCGCAGAAAGTAATGTGCGGGATGGGTTGCGCTTCATCAGCGAAAGCCATGTCAAGGAATTCATTAATCATGCAAGCGATCGTTTCGATGGCAGCGGCATGAGCAACCTCGATCTCGTGCTGACGATGCCGCTGGCGCGTCGTCACGAAACGCGAATCACCGGCGACTGGGAATTCCTCAATGGCAAAGTTACGGACAAACAAGAAGCCGTACCCGATCTCGACAAAATTAGCGGACACCTATTGTTTTCCGAGAGGGGTATCGATGCCAAACAATTGCGTGGAGAAACCCTCGGCGGACCCGCGCAGGCAATTTTTTCGACCGATAAAGATCACCGGCTGACTATCAACGCCAGCGGAAAAGCCACCGCCCAAGGCGTATATGCACAATATAAAAGCCCGGCAATTAAATATTTCAGCGGCGCCGGCGATTGGGCCGGTGTGATTCAAATTTATCGCGGCGAAACCAACATCAAAATCGGCGCGCAGGGAACGCTGTTGGGCGGGCCGGCAACAATTGATGTAACCAACGATAAAGATGGAACGGTGCGCCTCACCGGCAGCGGTAACGCAACGCTCGTGGGCATGCGGCAAAACTTCGAATCGGATGCGATGAAATATGTCAGCAGTGACGCCGCCTGGAACGGTAGCGTTACGATTCGCGACAAGGGCGTGCAATTAAAAGCGATCGCCAAAACCAACGTGCTTGGCGCTCCAGCGCAATTCACTATCGGCACAACAGCCGATGGCGTGACCACGATCGAAGGCGGTGGCAATATTGAAACCGCCGCTATCGAAAAAGAGTTCCAACTAGCGATCTTGAAGGATTTTTCCAAAATGACCGAATGGAAAGCCAAGATCAAAATCAAGGATAGCAAGAACGAGATCGGCATCGATGCGAAGAGCAAGCTATATGGCGAGCCGGTCGACGTTAATGTGGTGAACCGCAGCGACGACGCTTGGGACATTCGCGCCGGCGGCAGCGCGACGCCACGAATGATTAAACAAATATGGCCGCAAGCGTGGGTCGATTCGCTTTCCGGCGCGACTGCCTGGAGCGGGCAGTTTCAGGTGCGCGGCAAAAAATATTCCGGCCATCTCAGTTCGGATTTACGCGGGCTGGCGTCGAAACTACCGGCGCCGATGGCAAAAACCGCTAACGATGCTTGGGCTTCTCGCATAGATATTCAGCCGCGCGATGGCAAACAAGAATTGTGGCGCGTCAAGCTCGGTGAGCAACTCAATGCGCAACTCGATCTGCGGGAAACCGGTGACCGCAAACGCTATGTTGCCCAGGGCGAAGTAGCGTTCAACCGCGCGGCGCCGGACCCGGCACGCGCCGGTCTATGGCTAACGGGTAACATCGACAATCTCGACGCCGACGGCTGGCGCGCGCTTGTGAAGAGAATGAGCGGTAGCGCCAGTGGCGAGGGCAAGAGCGCCGAGACCGACGCGATCAGCATTGGCGGTGTCGATATTACTGCGGCAAATATGACGCTTTTTGATCGCTACTTTGTCAATTTTCAAATCAAAGCCGAACGAGGAAAGACCCAGTGGCTAATCGGCATAGATGGCAACGACGTGCGCGGCAATGCGCTCTGGAAGCCCGATGGCGCCGGTTTTATTTCCGCTCGATTCAGTCAACTACATCTGCCCGCGGCAAATCCGACGCCACCAGATAATCTACAAGCGCGTCCGGCGCCAAACGCGACCGGACACCTGCCATCCATGGATATTGCCGCCGATTCGTTTCAAATCGGCAAACGCAAGCTCGGGCGCTTGGAGTTGCTGGCAAAACAACAAGGGCAAGATTGGCGCATCGAGCGCGTCCGGCTGTCTGGCCCGGCGGGCGTATTCAGCGCGGATGGCGTCTGGCAAGGCTGGCTGGATCGGCCTCAGACCGCGATGAACTTTAGCTTGCGTGTCAGCGATCTGGGTCAGTTCCTCGGCAATGTCGGCTACCCGGGCACGGTTAAGCGTGGCAGTGCGGAGATCAACGGCCAGGTCTCTTGGATAGGCGATCCGTATGCGCTCGATCCACCGACCTTGAGCGGCGATTTCAGCCTTGCTGCAAAGTCCGGTCAATTTCTCAAGGCTGAACCGGGCGTCGGAAAATTGCTCGGCTTGATCAGCTTGCAATCGCTGCCTAAAAGGATCACGCTGGATTTTCGCGACATTTTCAGCGAGGGTTTTGCCTTCGACGACATTTCCGCCACGGTGAAAATGAACTTAGGCGAAATGAGAACCGACGATTTCTTCATGCGCGGATCCGCTGCCGGTGTGATTATGCAAGGCTCGGCCGACGTGCGTACGGAAACGCAAAATCTAAGGGTTAGGGTAATTCCAAGTCTGGCGGAAACGTTCGCCATCGCCGGTGGACTCGCCGGCGGGCCAATCGTGGGCGTCGGCGCTTATATTTTGCAAAAGATTTTGAAAAATCCCATCGGCAAAATTTTCGCCTATGAATATACCGTGACGGGCAAATGGGACGACCCCGTTGTCAGCAAAATCGCCGCGCCGCAACCCGTGAAAAAACCCATTCGCAGATAACGAGTACGCCATGACGACGAAAAAACCAAGCAGCAAAGACGCCGGTTTCGGCAAAGCTAAACCGATCCGCGGCATCTACCGCATCGCCGCGCTGCAAATGGCTTCCGGCCCGGTGGTCGAGGGCAACATGGCCGAAGCCGAACGCTTGATCGAAATGGCCGCAATTCACGGCGCCAGCCTGGCCGCCCTGCCGGAACATTGGGCATTGATGGGATTAAAAGACACCGATAAAGTCGCGGCACGGGAAAAGCCCGGCAAAGGCCCGATTCAGGATTTCCTTAGCAGCGCCGCGAAACGCCACAAAATGTGGCTCATCGGCGGCTCTATTCCACTCGAGTCGAGCGTGCCCGATAAAGTTCGCAATACCTCGTTACTGTACGACGAGAAAGGCAAATGCGTCGCACGCTACGACAAAATTCATCTGTTTGGCCTCGACATGGGCCAAGAGAAATTCAACGAATCCAAAACCATTGAGGCCGGCGATAAGATCGTCGTGGTCGACACGCCTTTTGGCAAACTCGGTTTGTCGATCTGCTACGACTTGCGCTTCCCTGAGTTGTATCGCGCTATGAAACAAGTCGACATCATCGCCATTCCGTCGGCGTTTACCGAAACCACCGGCCGCGCCCATTGGGAGGCGCTGATCCGCGCCCGCGCCATCGAAAACATGGCCTACGTCATCGCCCCGGCGCAAGGTGGTTACCATCGCTCCGGACGCGAAACGCATGGCGATTCGATGATCGTCGATCCCTGGGGCGTAGTGATGGATCGGCTGGCGCGCGGCTCCGGCATCGTCATCGCTGGCATGAATCCAACTTATCAAGCCAACCTGCGAAAGGCCTTGCCGGCATTAGGCCATCGAACCATTCATCGCGTTTAGGATCTAGAAATAATGCGCCGGTGACCGCGCGCATGCGCTTAGAATTGCCCGAGAGCCGCATGGATATTGCCTCTTGGCGATGCATAGCTTGAACACCGCAGCGCGATTGGCTTTTAGGCCATCGGTTATAATGACATTTCGTAGTTCGATTCACCTACTTTGGAATTCAATGGAAACTTCCGCTCTGCTTAACACCGCCAGTCAATACCTGCTGACGCCGTACGATCTTGATCAGCATTCACTAAGCCGCGTATTCGGCCAGATCATGACGCACTCGGTTGATTACGCCGACCTGTATTTTCAGTACAGCCGCAGCGAAGGTTGGAGCCTGGAAGAAGGTCAGGTGAAAAGTGGCAGTTTCAATATCGACCAGGGCGTCGGCGTGCGCGCCGTCAGCGGCGAGAAAACTGCATTCGCTTATTCCGACGAGATTAATTTTAACGCGTTGCAAGCCGCTGCTTCGGCGACGCGCGCCATTGCGGCGTCCGGTGGCGACGGCAAAATGCCCGCGGCGCAATCGCGCCAGCCGCGCAAACTTTATACAGCGCAAGATCCGCTCTCCAGTTTGTCCGACACCGACAAAGTTCGCATGCTGGAGAAGCTGGAAAAATACGCGCGCGATCTCGATCCGCGCGTGACTCAAGTGATGGCGGGACTCGCCGCGGAATTCGATGTGATTCTTGTCGCGCGCAGCGATGGCCTGACAGCCGCCGACGTGCGACCGTTGACACGCGTATCGCTAACCGTCATCGCGGAACAAGGCAATAGTCGCGAGCAAGGTTCCGCCGGTGGCGGTGGGCGCTTCAATTACGGCTATTTCACCGATGCCGTGTTGCAGGACTACGCCAAACAAGCCGTACATCAAGCGATCACCAATCTCAACGCTAAACCGGCGCCTGCGGGCACGATGACCGTTGTGCTCGGCAACGGTTGGCCCGGCATCTTGTTGCACGAAGCCATTGGCCACGGACTGGAAGGCGATTTCAACCGCAAAGGCAGCTCGGCATTTTCCGGCCGCATCGGCGAGCGCGTTGGCGCGCCCGGCGTCACCGTGCTGGATGATGGCACGATCCCGGACCGTCGCGGCTCGCTCAACATCGACGACGAAGGCAACCCAACGCAACGCACCACGCTGATCGAAAACGGCATCCTCAAAGGTTACATTCAAGATAGCCTCAACGCTCGCTTGATGGGCATGCCGCTGACCGGCAACGGCCGGCGCGAATCGTTCGCCCACATCCCGATGCCGCGCATGACCAACACCTACATGCTGAACGGTGACAAAGACCCGCAGGAAATTATCGCGTCGGTGAAAAACGGCCTCTACGCCGTCAACTTCGGCGGCGGCCAAGTAGACATTACCAACGGCAAATTCGTGTTCTCCGCAGCGGAAGCCTACATGATCGAAAACGGCAAAGTCGCCTATCCGGTAAAGGGCGCGACGCTGATCGGCAACGGCCCGGATGTATTAACGCGAGTGTCGATGATCGGCAACGATATGGCGCTCGATGCGGGTGTGGGCACCTGCGGTAAGGAC
>JANNFT010000211.1:0-2742 GCA_031380185.1 Pseudomonadota bacterium | reverse complement strand
GTGCATGAAACAGCCGTCGAAGCGGACGAGCCTGAAAAAGTGCTTAACCGACACGAGGAACACATCGCTGCCGCAGTTCCCATGCAGGTCGGGAAGGAGCCGGGCAGGGCGTCGAGCTGAGCGACGTCGTCATCGGTCGGTGTGAACGCCGCCTTGTTACGATGGCGAGGGAATCGAGATAGCTCGCCGTCGGTTATTTCAAGGCATTTAGTACCGCGCTTTGAACACAGTTTTAATGGAGAAAGTATGGGACGCGAATCTAACGATCCTGCTCAATTTTTAAACAACCTGTTCGAGTCCTGGCAAGATTTAATGCGGCAATTCGCCCAGATGGGCGCTTCGGGGACGGCAAACGCCGCGCCGGGAAGGACCGCAGAAACGAAAGCCGGTCCGGGTGCCGACTTCATCGCTGCCTCGCGCAAGCTCGCCGAGTTGCAGCAAGGATATTTCAAACAGATGACCGATTACATGACCCAGACTTTCGGCGTCGCCGCCTCGGCCCCCAGCGAGGACAAGCGTTTCTCTGCGGAAGCGTGGGCCAGCGATCCGCGTTTCGACGTCCTCAAGCGGACCTATATCTCGTATTCCGACTTCCTCAAGAATGCGGTCGAAACTTCGCCGATGGACGACAAGGGAAAGGTGCAGCTTCGCTTCGCTATCAGTCAGTTCATCGACGCGATGAGCCCGACCAATTTCCTCGCCACCAATCCTGAGGCGCTGCAGTTGGCGCAGGAAACGGGCGGACAGAGCCTGGTCGAGGGAATGAATCTGTATTTTCAGGACCTCGCGAAGGGACGCATCTCGATGTCCGACGAGAGCGCGTTCGAGGTCGGCAGGAACGTAGCCGCAACGGAAGGCGAGGTCGTGTTCGAGAACGATCTCATCCAACTGATTCAGTACACGCCGAAGACAGCGCAGGTATACGAACGCCCGCTGGTCATGATCCCGCCGTGCATCAATAAGTTTTACATTCTCGATCTGCAGCAGGAAAACTTGTTCGTGCGCTACGCGGTCGAGCAGGGACACACGGTATTTCTGGTGTCATGGCGCAGTATCACGCCGGAGCTAGGCCATTTGACTTGGGATGATTACATCACGACGGGAGTCATCAAAGCGCTCGACGTTGCGCGTGAGATCACTGGCGTGAAAAAAGTGAATACACTCGGTTTCTGTGTCGGCGGCACGTTGCTCTCCTCCACACTCGCTGTGCTGGCGGCTAAGGCTAAACAGAAGGCGGCCAGCATGACGTTGTTTACGACGCTGCTCGACTTTACCGACACCGGCGAGCTCGGCAATTTAGTGAGCGAGGAGAGCGTGAAGGCGCGCGAGGCGACGTTGGGGCGCGGCGGCGTATTGGAAGGTAAAGAGCTCGCATTGGTGTTTTCGATGCTGCGTTCGAGTGATCTCATCTGGCAATACGTGGCTAACAGTTATCTCAAGGGAAAGAGCGCGCCCGCGTTCGATATGTTGTACTGGAACGCCGACTCGGCCAATCTGCCCGGGCCAATGTACTGCTGGTACATCAGAAACACTTATCTGGAAAACAACCTCAAAAAGCCGGGCAAGACCATCCAGTGCGGCGTTCCTGTCGATCTCGGCAAGATCAATCTGCCAGCATTCTTGTATGCGTCACGCGACGATCACATCGTTCCCTGGGTCAGTGCATACGCAGCGACGCAGCTATTGACCGGCGATAACGTTTTCGCTCTGGGCGCGAGCGGCCATATCGCCGGCGTGATCAACGCGCCGGCGAAAAAGAAGCGCAATTACTGGATTGGCGGCAAGCTCGACCGCGAGGCCGCCGGCTGGCTGGAAACCGCGCAAACCATTCCGGGAAGCTGGTGGACTGCGTGGAGCGAGTGGCTCGCACCTGATGCGGGTGGCAAAGTTCCCGCGCGCACGCCGCTCGGTAACGAGAAGTACCGGCCGATCGAGCCCGCTCTGGGCCGTTACGTCCGACAAAAGGCTTGACAGTGCACCAGCCAAGCCCACGCCGGTGCGAGCACGCCTGAACAAGCGCTTCGACTCAGCAAGGAATTTGGACACATGCGCCGCGTCGCGTTCGATCGTGGGCCCTGCTACGAGAACGCTATCCTGACCGCGCCTGACGCTTGCCCATGCCTTCGGCTACGAGCGCAGTCACCAGAGTGTTTAGCGAAACGCCTTCGCTTTTGGCGCGCTGCACGAGTCGCTGGTGCAGGGATTTCGGCAAACGCTGCACGAATTTCGCCGGCTCGCCATCGCTGCCAGGACGGGGAATTTCGCGACCGTCGTCAATTTGCGCCTGCATCCATGCGCGAAATGCGTCCTTGCCGTTCTTTATCGCCTCCGCCGGCGTTTCGCCGTCCGCCATGCAGCCAGGAAG
This sequence comes from Pseudomonadota bacterium, assembly GCA_031380185.1. GTDB lineage: Bacteria > Pseudomonadota > Gammaproteobacteria > Burkholderiales > JALYOK01 > JALYOK01. The sequence goes on along the minus strand of JANNFT010000211.1, from coordinate 377 downwards.
ATCGGCCCAGGTGATGAGAAACCCACCACCTTCGTCGTCGGTCAACGGGCGAATTTCGAATGCATAGTCTTCAAAGTTCGGTACTTGCTGTTTCATGCGGCGCTCTCAATTTCATTGATCAGTTCCAAAAATTTGAGCACGTACACCGGTTTGATCGGTTTGCGCGCAGGTACACTTAGCGCGATAACCTAGTCGACATGCTGAAAAATCACGTGGCTACCGCCGGACTTTCTCACCGTTATCCCGTACGCTCGCGCGACAACTTCGAAGTCGTCGATGCGCCAATCGCGCGGATTGTTGCGCATTTTTTGTAGAATTTTAGTCGCGCTGCTCATGAAAACAATAATATCACCAACGATACTAATGCTCAAAGCCAG
>JANNFT010000327.1:0-1639 GCA_031380185.1 Pseudomonadota bacterium | reverse complement strand
CCGTACCGCTTGTCGCTGAAAACCGCTTAGTGGGTACTTTTACAGTTGGGCGCAACGAAGTGCGTTCCTTCACCGAAAAACAGATCGCCATGCTTCAGACCTTTGCCGATCAAGCCGTTGTCGCGATTGAAAATGCGCGCGTGCTCAGGGCGCTCGATGAGCGCAACAAGGAACTGACCGAATCCCTAGCACGGCAGACGGCCACGAGCGAGATTTTGCGCGCCATCAGTAACTCGCCGAACGATTTGGCGCCCATCTTTCAACTTATTTTGGAGAAATCGGCGCAGTTGGCCGATAGCGGCGGAATCTGCCTGTGGTTGCGGGAAAATAACCTCATTATTCGTTGTGTGGCGACGTTCAAAGTAGGTTCGGATTGGGCCGCTGAAATTATGCGTGAACCAAAACCGTTTCCGGCGTTTAGGAAGGAAGAAGGTTCGTGGCGTCCCTATCAAGTTTTGGATACCACGCAGACCAGCGTCTACCGACAAAAGGATCCGTTCTGGGTCAGGTGCTGTGACATCGAAGGCTATCGGACGATGGCGTTCATCCCATTGGTTGCCAAAGGGGAGTTGATCGGCGCAATTTCGATCGCGCGAAAGGAAGTACGAGCCTTTACCGATGCGCAACTGGATTTGCTCAAGACTTTCGCCGATCAAGCGGTGATCGCGATTGAAAACGGCCGCATGTTCCGCGAGATTCAAACCAAGAACGAAGAATTGGAAGTGGCGAGCCAGCATAAATCCGAGTTTCTCGCCAACATGTCGCACGAGCTGCGCACGCCGCTGAACGCCATTCTCGGTTTTTCCGAAGCGCTGAATGATGGCATTTTTGGCGAACTCAATCCACGGCAGGCGGACTATTTGCGCGACATCCATTCCTCGGGGCAACACCTGCTGTCGCTGATCAACGATATTTTGGATTTGGCCAAGGTCGAAGCGGGACGCATGGAGTTGCTGGTCGAGGCATTTGACGCGCCCTCGGCCATCGAGAGTGCGCTGACATTGGTTAAAGAACGCGCGACACGGCATGGCATCCGACTCACATTGGAAATCGATGATCAATTGGGCGAGTTCAGCGGCGATGAACGAAAGTTCAAACAGGTCTTGCTGAACCTGCTTTCCAACGCCGTGAAATTCACGCCCGAAGGCGGCAGCGTAACGCTCAACGCCAAGGCGACGGACGACGGTTTGCAGGTCTCGGTGCGCGACACCGGCATCGGCATCGCCGAGGAATATCAGGAGAAAGTTTTCGAAGCGTTCCAGCAGGCGGGCGGCAGCCACAACGTCAAGCGCGAGGGAACCGGACTTGGGCTTACGTTGGCGCGGCAATTCGTCGAAATGCACGGCGGCAAAATGTGGCTGGAGAGCAAGCCGGGCGCGGGTTCCACATTTACCTTCAACATGGTGGCGCAATTATGTCCAACGAATTGATCTTGGTGGTCGAGGACGACCCCAAGAGCCGCAAACTGTTGCACGATGTATTAGAGTTCAAAGGCTACCGTTCACAGGAAGCGGAAACGGCGGAGGATGGATTGCGCTTGGTTGGTGAGGAACGACCGGCGCTGATTTTGATGGACGTTCAATTGCCTGGGATGAGCGGTATCGATGCATTGAAAATTCTACGTGGCGCTGCGGAAACT
>JANNFT010000166.1:0-2542 GCA_031380185.1 Pseudomonadota bacterium | reverse complement strand
GGCAAGGAGCCGCGGGCCGGGGGCGTGGCCGGCATTGATAAAGTCGCGTACGGCGACGTCCAGGCGCGGCTTGGCGGAGCCGCCGCTCAGGCAGGAAGTGAAACCGGCATCGAGCAAAATGCGCGCGTGCAGCAGTGTGAGAAGCGTGTGATCTTCCGGCGGAATGTCTCCCAGCTCGGCCGGGTTTGCCTTATGGGCGAAGGACAGGTGCGCGTGGCCGTCCACCAGCCCCGGGATGACCGTGTGCCCGGAGACGTCGATGCGCTGCGTCGCGGTTGAATCCCGCGAAAGGTTCGGGCGCATAGCCGCGATGCGGTTTCCCTCTAGCAGCACGTCGGCCGGAAAGGCCGCGCCCCCGGAGCCGTCCCATACCTGGCCGCCGTGCAGAAGCACTGTGTTCGTCATCGCTTTGGATTCCGTGGTAGGAGAAAGATCGGCGAGTAGGGCATTTAAACCTCCTTCATTCGCTGAGATTCAATCTATACGCTCAACCGGCGAGTTGTCAATCGCCTGGAGACGCGCTTCCAGAGCGGCTTGCAGCCCGGTCACCGTGCTCACTACGGTAGTGTGCTCAAAAGTTTTGAGGCATTCGGTGTTTTCCAGGTCGATGCGGCGCGGGTAAAGCGTCACCCATTCGCTCGGCGATTCGGTCTCGACTACGGGTTCAGTGTCGCAGGCGAAGACGATTGTCGGAATGCGTTGTTTGCCCGCTTGCGCGAAGATGTTGGTGATCAGCGTATCGGAAATTCCGACGACGAATTTCGCTACGGTGTTGCTGGTGGCCGGGCCGATGATGACGGTGTGATAATGGCCATGATAGAACAATCCTACTGGTGCGGCGCTGGCGGTCTGGTCGCGGAATACGCGCGCGCGTTTGCGCAATTCGGTGACGCTCAGCGTGTACATGTGCAGTACTTCGGCTGCGGCTTTGGATAGATAGAAGTCGATCAGGCGCGGATGTTTTTCATTGAGCGCGAGGGCGAATTCGAGGCATTCCTTGAGATAATGACCGGAGCCCGTTAAGCCCCACGCAATGCGCGGCGCCTCATCCGCTTTCCTCGTCACGGTAGCACGCGGTCAATCACGATTCTAAGATCTTTTGCGCCAGGTTTTACCGTGACACTAGCAGCGCCCAGATCGCCGCTTTGCGCAATCGCGTTGCCTGATTTTGAAATTCGCGCTTCCACTGTGACTTGCTCAAATTTGCTCAATACCATCGTCGGCGTCATCGCCATGGAATCATCGAGCGAGAAAGTTTTCGGTAGATCTCTCGCCGCGCCACGCCAAACCGCGAGTGGCATCCTAGGCATGTTGGCGCCCGCGGCGCGAGCATAGATGAACAGCGTATCGTCGCTTTTCGTCTTGTCCTTGAAGCCAGCGCTTATCGTGACCGTACCCGATACGCTTTGACCGGCGCTCACTTCCGGTTTTCGCGCCATCGCGGCGCGGGCGGCGTTGATACTCGCCAAAACTTGATCGGTGATTTCAGATTCCCGCGGCACTTGCGCGAGCAATTTTTCCCAAGCCGCGACGGCCGCTGCGAAGTCTTTCGCCTCAAATGCGGCCGATCCGGCGAGCGCCAAAATGCGCGGATTGTTCGGTTCGAGCTTTAATCCTTGAGCGATGAGTTCGCGCGGGCGACCGCTAAATGAATTGTTATTGCCGGTGGCGAGCGTGTGGGCAAATTCCGCCAGCAACGTGGCATTGTCCGGCGCCAGCAATACCGCGCGTTCGTAGGCCATGATTGCGTCGCTGCCGCGACCGATCACCGCGTAGGCTTTTGCCAACATGCTCCAGCCGTTCGGGTCGTTCGGCTGTTCGCGCAGCTTAACCGCGAGGCGCTGCGTCATGCTCGCGAACTGCTCCGGCGTGATATTTTCGGCGGTGGTTTTTGCGCTCGTGCCGTTAGCGGTTTCGACAAAAGCATTGGGCTTGCCGAGAAGATCGTAGAGCGCGAAGGATGCGACCGGCAAAGCCAATGCAATCGTCAGCGCGAGCCAAGGCTTGCGATTGCCTTCGCGCTTCGGTGGCGCCTGAATACCCGATTCGTCGAGCAAGCGGCGCTTCAGTTCTTGCTCGGCTTCGTGGAATTGCGCTGCTTCGATGATGCCGTTTTTGAAGTCGGCTTGTAGCTCTAGAAACTGCTCGCGATAAATTGGCAAGCTTGTAATGTCAGTGGAAGCCGGTGTGGATTTGCGGAGCAGTGGCGGCAACAAAAAAGCTAGTGCGATCGCAATAAAGACTGCGACCGAAATGATAAAGGCAGTCATGGATTATTGTTGGTTATGTCGTTAGCGACAGGATTCTCTAATAACGCGTCCGCGCGCCGTATTTCTTCGGGACTGAATTGTTGCGTGGCGACAATCTTGCGCCGTTTTGACAGATGCCAAAACAAAAACGCGACTCCACCGATCAAAAGAAAAAACGGCGTGACCCAAAGCAGCACGGTGTTCGATTGAACCGGCGGACGGTACAACACAAAATCGCCGTAGCGCGCCACCATGTAATCTTTGATTTGCTGATCGGTTTTGCCCGCTTGAAT
>JANNFT010000152.1:0-5102 GCA_031380185.1 Pseudomonadota bacterium | reverse complement strand
ATTACGCACAGGGCAATTGGGTGCAACGTCCGCGGCTACTGGAGGAATGGTTCTCTAATGATGGCGAAAGCAAACGCAATGTCGATTTGAAGTTGCGGCTTATCAAGCGGCCCGGGGATCAATGAGCAGGGGCGCGTCGCCCGCAGCCTTTATAATGTCGAGGCAACGGGTAAGCAAGCGAAATATTTTGGCGCTGTGTGCAGCGGCAATCGGGGTCTGCTTCTGCAGGTAGGCATGGCTGGCAGGCAATCTCCGCGCGGCGCCTGGCGTATGCCTACTACATTGGAAATTTCAACCTTAGCGATCGACGCTCGGATTCATGAATGTAATGGGTTTCGCCGGTTTTTCCGGCACTGGCAAGACAACATTGATCGAGGCGGTCATTCCGTTACTGGTCGCCCGTGGATTGCGCGTATCGCTGATCAAACATGCGCATCACAGTTTTGATGTCGATCAACCCGGTAAGGATTCCTTTCGCCATCGCGCCGCGGGCGCGACCGAAGTTCTGGTGGCATCGCAACAACGCTGGGTGTTGATGCATGAATTGCGGCACGTTGCGGAGCCAAGCTTAGACCAACACCTCACGCGCCTCTCGGCTTGCGATGTAGTTTTAGTCGAAGGTTTCAAACTTGCGCCGATCGCAAAGATCGAAGTGCATCGCGCGAGTGCGGCAACGCCGCTGTTGTTCCGAAGCGATCCGCACATTATTGCGGTCGCGACTGACGAACATCTCGATACCCGCCTGCCGCAGTTAAACATCAACGAGCCGGCCGAGATTGCGGATTTTATTTGCGCCACGATTGGAAACGTCGCCGTGCCGTTTAATAAAAAGTCACTCAGCAAATCATGATAAAGATTTTGTATTTCGCTCGCATCAAAGAAGCGTTGGGCGTCGCTCAGGAATCGATCGACAGGCCAAGCGGCGCGAACGACGTCGCCGCACTGACCGCGTGGCTGCGCCAGCGCGGCGCGGCCTGGCAGGCGGAACTGGCGCCGGGTAAGGCGCTGCGCGTCGCGGTGAATCAGGCGCTGGTGGGAATGGACGCGACGATTAAAGATGGCGACGAGATTGCCTATTTCCCGCCGGTAACCGGAGGTTAAGATGAGCGTTCGCGTACAAACGGAAGACTTCGACATCGGCGCCGAGATTGCCGCTTTGCGCAAAGGCAATGCGAAGATTGGCGCCATCGCCAGCTTCATCGGACTAGTACGCGACATCAACGAAGGTGACGACGTTTCGGTTATGACATTGGAGCATTATCCGGGCATGACCGAAAAGGCGCTTGATGGCATCGTCGCGCAAGCGAAAGCGCGCTGGGATATTTACGATGCAACTGTCGTTCATCGTGTCGGACGCCTGCTGCCGCTGGAGCAAATCGTTTTGGTGGTGGTCAGCAGCGCCCATCGCGGTGACGCGTTTGCCGCTTGTGAATTTTTGATGGACTATCTAAAAACCCAAGCGCCGTTTTGGAAAAAAGAAGACACGGCGAAGGGTGCGCGCTGGGTGGACGCGCGGGAGTCCGACGATGCCGCCGCCGCCAGATGGAAAAAAGTTTGAGGTGAGTGTCGGCGAAATTGTGGCGCGGTGGGCGCTGGTGATCGGTTCCGGTTTACTTTGGGCGGTCACGGCGGCTCGGCAAAGAGACCCGCGCTATGCGCTGGCAGCGCCGCGATTCAAATGATGGCAAGCGGCAGGACGGGCGTCCGCGTTGACCACTAAAGATGCACCGGCCGGAGCAGCCTCGGGCTTAGCTCAATGTGCCTGGGAGCCGCACCAGTATTGCCGATACAGGCATTTTTTCGCAGGGAATTCTAAGGTATTACCTCTTCTGGCGCGCGATTTTCCGTCAGCGCCTTGGAATTTTTATTCAGACGAAACACCAGCGGCTTGATCTCGACATTGGGTTTAAGGAGCTCCGCTTGTGCGACCGCCTCCGTCACCAAGTGATGTTTCGGCGACAGGTCGCAAATGGGGTCCGTGTTGGTCGCATCTTGCGTCAACATGTAGGCTTGGCACCTGCAGCCGCCGAAATCTTTAGTCTTGTCCGGGCAGGAACGGCACGGCTCTTTCATCCAACTATCGCCGCGATAAATGTTGAACGCGTCGGAGTCGTACCAGATCTGGTCCAATGCCAGGTCGCGCACGTTCGGAAAATTGATGCCCGGCAACATGCGCGCTTCGTGGCATGGTAACACCATGCCGTCCGGCGCGATGTTGATAAAAATATTGCCCCAGCCGTTCATGCAAGCTTTCGGCCGCGTCGCGTGGTAATCGGGGACGACGAAAAAGATTTTCATTTTGTCGCCGATGCGTTTGCGGAATTCGTTGACATAGGCTTCGGCTTTTTCCAACTGGGCGTGGGTCGGCAGCAACTGATCGCGATTCAAAAAGCTCCAGCCGTAGTATTGCGTATTCGCGAGTTCGACGTAGTCGGCGTCCATCTCTTCCGCCAGTCCCAAAATCTTGTCGATGTGATCGAGGTTCATGCGGTGAAGCACGACGTTCAGCACCATCGGATAGTCATATTCCTTGACCATGCGCGCAATCTTTTTCTTTAGATCGAAGGTCTTGGTGCTCGACAGAAAATCGTTCATCTCCTTGGTGGAATCCTGGAACGACACTTGAATATGATCCAGGCCGTTGTCTTTCAGGCGCTTGATGCGCGTCTCGTTCATGCCGATCCCGGAGGTCAGCAGGTTGGTGTAGAAGCCGAGTTTATGCGCTTCCGCGACGATCTCTTCGAGATCGTCGCGCAGCAAGGGTTCGCCGCCGGACAGTCCCAGTTGCACCACGCCCATTTTGCGCGCTTCGCCGAGTACGCGAACCCATTCCGCCGTGGTCAACTCCTGATCATACTTGGCGTAATCAATCGGGTTGTAGCAATATACGCAATGCAACGGACACTGGTACGTCAACTCGACGTTGAGCCATTGCGGGTAAGGAATGCCGCTACGCTGCACTTGTTTTAACTCTGATCCAACCGTTTCCATAAGCTATCTCCAGACCGGCAAGCACATCTTTGCGCAAGTCCGGCTCGTTAAACGTCTTCTGTAATTCTTCCGCAATCGCGGCTATCGTAGTTTTGCCATCGACACGCTTGACGATTTCTCCGGCGCTGCCGTTCAACTGCACGCGGCCCTCGGGGTAGAGCAACACATAGGCCTTCGGCACCTCTTCCCACTGCAAGCGGAAGTGCTTGGAAATTTCCATGGTGTCCGTCAGCTCAAGCGGCTTCTTTTCGCTCACGCTTGGCCTCCGTGATTTGTTCCGGCGTCAGATAATTGAATGCCATGGAATCGAGCATGGCCCACAACACATCAAGCTTGAATTGCAGAATGTCCAGCGCGCGTTCTTGCAACGAGCGCGTGTTGAAATAGTCCAAGGTAATCGCCAAGCCTTGCTCGACATCGCGGCGCGCTTGGGCGATGCGCTTCTTGAAATACGACAAGCCTTCTTCTTTAATCCACGGATAGTGCTCGGGCCAAGTGTTGATGCGCTCTTTGTGAATATGTGGCGCGAATAGCTCTGTCAGTGACGAACAAACCGATTCTTGCCACGGCCGTTGCCGGGCAAAATTGATATAGGCTTCGACAGAAAAACGCACGCCGGGCAGAACATGCTTCAACGACGTAATATCTTCGCGCGTGACACCGACGGCTTCGCCGAGCTTGATCCACGTCTCGATGCCGCCTTCGTCGTCACCAAAACCATCGTGATCGAGCATGCGCTGGATCCAACCTCGCCGCACGTTTTGGTCGGGGCAATTGCTCATCACCGCGGCGTCTTTGATCGGGATGCTGATCTGATAAAAGAATCGATTCGCGACCCATTTGCGCACTTGCTCCGGCGTCAGTTTGCCGGAATTGAGAAGCACGTTGAACGGGTGATAGATGTGGTAGCCCTTGCCCTTTTCTCGGAGCTTGGCCTCAAATTCCTTTTTGCTCCACGGCAGTAATTCGTTCGCGCCCATAGTAAGATTCCCCGTCCTATAACTCGATTGCCATGCCATCATACGCCACTTCAATACCGTGGCGAGTGAGCTGCGCACGCTCGGCGGAATCTTCGTTGAGAATAGGATTGGTGTTGTTGACGTGGATCAAAATCTTGCGCGGCTTGGTCAAGGGCTGCAACACGTCGATCATGCCGCCGGGCCCGCTTTGCGGTAAATGGCCCATGTCTTGGGCGCGTTTGGCCGATAGGCCCATCGTAATCATTTCATCGTCGGTCCAAGTGGTGCCGTCCACCAGCAGGCAATCGGACGCCGCCATCAGCGGCTTAATATGCGGCTCGATCTGGCCCAGGCCTGGCGCGTAGAACAAGGTCTTGCCGCTGCGTGTATCGGTAACGCGCATGCCCAAGTTGTCGCCTTCGTGGGGATCATCGCGGTGGGGCGAGTAGGGCGGGGCTTTACTCTTTAACGCAAAGGGCTTAAACAGCAGATGCTCGGCGCCGGCGACGGAAAAACCGTCACTGCGCGCGTGCACCTGATGCCAATTCACTTTGCAATAGTGGTCCAAAATGTTGAACAGCGGATTGCCGGTAGTCATGTCGTCGCGGACCATGTCGGTGCAGTAAATTTCCAGAGGTTTGCCTTCCCGCAGGCTGAGCAAGCCGGTCGTATGATCGATTTGCGCATCCATCAAAATAATTCCAACGATGCCGGTGTCGCGCTTGGCGCGGGCGGGTTGCAACGCGGGGAAGGCGCGAATCTGAGTCAAGATATCCGGGGAAGCGTTGAACAGCACCCAATTGACGTTGTCCGTGCTAACGGCGATGGAAGACTGGGTACGCGGCTTAGCGTTGATCGTGCCCTTGCGAAAACCATCACACATCGGGCAATTACAGTTCCACTGCGGAAATCCCCCGCCGGCGGCAGATCCTAAAACTCTGATCTTCATAATATTTTTTCGTTTGAAACAGAATCACGGGCAAACAAAAAGGGGGCTTTTAAGGGCCCCCTTTTTATTTGCTGCTTATTGCTTAGCGATTTGCGACGTACATTGTTACTTCGAAGCCGAAACGCAGGTCAGCAAATTCAGGTTTGGTCCACATGTAAATATCTCCTAATTAATGTTTAAGTAACGCTACTTTTTCGAATCTT
>JANNFT010000317.1:0-2577 GCA_031380185.1 Pseudomonadota bacterium | reverse complement strand
AGCGAAAGTTCACGCGGCGGTGTACCAAGCCATCGAAGATTAGGCACGCCTGCGGCCGCTAACGCGGTTGATGCCGCGAAGATTGCTAGCCGGTCTTCGCGGTTTTTCTTAGATGCGCTCGGCTGATGTAGTCGAAGTACGCCAAAAGGATGAGGCCGGCCAACCCATAGCTCGCGACCGCCGCGTACCAAAATCCCCGCGCACCTAGCGGTCGATCGCTGATAAATCCACCTTGCAGTCCCAGCGCATAACCGCCCCCCAGGCCGATTCCCCATAAGCACACGGCGCACACGATCATCGGCACGACTGCGTTTTTGTACCCGCGCAATCCGTTAATGCCGATCGCGAGAATGGCATCGAAGAAATGGTAGAAGGCGATCAGAATCAAAAGCTGCGTTGCTAATTTCCGCACGTCCAGATCGTTGGTGTAAAACCGGCTGATCGCCGGACTTGAAATCGCGATCAGCAATGCGACTGCAAGCCCGAGAACGATGGCTATCCGGTAACCGGCCATACCCGCGCGCCGCGCCCCATGTCCGTCGCCGGCGCCGATTGATTGCCCGATCAACACACTTACGGCAATGCTGACCGACATCGGCAACATATAGGCCGCGGCGGCAAGATTGGTGGCGATGCCGTGGGCAGCGGCCGTCGTCGCGCCAAGGCGCGCGACAAATAACGCCATAAACGTAAACGACGTGACATCGATTAGAAACGTCATTCCCATCGGCAGACCCAATTTCCACAAGCGCCATTGTTGCCGCCTATTCGGCCACGACCAGCGCGTAAAAATTCCGAAACGTTTGTAGTCCGGATTCCACCACACGACAAGGGCAGCGGCGAAAAACGTAATCCACGCCGCTGCGGTGGTCGCTGCCGCGCAACCCACGCCGCCCATCACGGGAAAACCAAAATAACCGTACATGAATACAAAATTGAGTGGAATTTTTATTGCCAACGCCACCAGGCTGAGCATCATGACAATGCGTGGCCGTGAAATCGCGGTGGTGAATCCGTAAAACAAACGGAACAACATTTGCGCAATCGCGCCAAATGCGGCCAAGTGAAGATAGGCGCGGGTCTTGGCTTCGACTTCCGGCGTCAACTGGCTAATCCGCAAAAATGGATCGGGAAAATAGACCAGCAAAAACACCATCGCCGCGACCGCGAGCGTCAGCCAAAAGCCCTGGCGCATGTCTTCACCGACGGCGGCATTATCCCCGGCGCCGAAGTGCTGCGCGACGGTGGGCGATACCGCAAGCAACACGCCCATCAACGGCACGAACACACTGAAAAACACGCTCATGCCGATGCCCACGGCGGCTTGATCGATCGCGGAAATGCGGCCGGACATGACGGTGTCGATAACGTTGTTCGCCATCCACGCGATTTGGCCGATGAAAATCGGCAAGCCAAGATTGAAGATGGATTTGTACATAGCTTCGCGCGCGCCACGCCGGCCGACGACAAAGCTACTCGTCGGCGTCGTGCTAATTCTTCACCAAACTATTTACGCCGCTGATATTGGGTGGAACCGAACAACGCGTCTCGCGCCTTGGCATCGAGCAACGGCCGGCGTTTATCCGCCAGCACCTTGATGCCGCGCTGCACCGCAGGGCGCACCTCGATCTCGCTGAACCAACGTTTTACACTCGGATACTCGTCCATATCGACGCCTTGATTTTTGTAGCTTCGCAGCCATGGCCACGTCGCCATATCGGCGATGCTGTATTTATCGCCGGCGAGATAGGCGCTTTTCTTCAGCCGCTTATCCATCACACCATACAAACGATTCGCTTCGTTGGTATAGCGATCCACCGCGTATTTAATTTTCTTCGGCGCGTAGATGCGAAAGTGATGCGCTTGACCCAACATCGGCCCGACACCACCCATTTGAAACATCAACCATTCGATGCTGCGAAAGCGCGCGGCCGCATCGCGTGGCAAAAACTTCTTGGTTTTGTCGGCGAGATAAAGCAAGATGGCGCCGGATTCGAATAGCGAATAGGGCTCGCCGCCGGGCCCGTCGTGATCGACAATCGCCGGAATTTTATTGTTCGGACTGATCTTCAAAAACTTCGGCTTGAATTGCTCGCTCGCGCCGATATCTACCGCGTGAACTTTGTATGGCAGGCCGGTTTCTTCCAACATAATGTGAACTTTGTGGCCATTGGGAGTGGCCCAAGAATAAACGTCGATCAAAATTTTCTCCTCGGTGAGCGGGTGCGATGGATTGTATAGGAAGGCGCGTTGAAGCAGTATTAAACACCCTTGCCACGCGCCGCGCCGCGCTTGGCTCGCGGCATGACATGCCCTGCGAGACAGTATCCATGCGGGTCCTGGCAATGCCTTACAAACAACAGGCAATTTTCTCTTTGTCCGAAAATCGCCATGCGGCGCAATGCTGCGCGATTGCGCCCTACGAGCCCTATCCATGCGCCTGTTGGAGACATTGACTGAAAACTATATGCCGCTTGCGCGCTTCGGCAATAAAACAATAAGCAACTAAATCAAAACAAACCCCAGTGAGCTGAAATCCTAAAAACGCGCTTGATATAACACAAACACAAAAATCCT
>JANNFT010000086.1:0-1754 GCA_031380185.1 Pseudomonadota bacterium | reverse complement strand
ACGCCTCGTTGTAAGGCCGCAACGAAAATCCGGCGTAAACGATGTTGGGATCGTTTCGATCTTGCGTCAATGGGCTTGGTTCCAAATGCAGCGGTAACGCGCTCTCGACCTTCGCCCACGTCGCCGCGCCGTCGGCGCTGCGCAGCAAACCGCGGTGAGTGGTGAGCACGATGATCTGGTCGTTTTGCGCTGCGGCGATTCCGCGAATGGAAGTATTGGGGTCTGGCAACGGTTTGCCATGCGCTTGCCAATTTTTGCCGCCGTCGATGCTGCGAAATAATCGACTCGCGCCGCCGGCCCACAGCTTTTGCGAATCGTGTAGATCAATGCCGAGGGTATCGACGCGTTGATCGGTCCAATTCCCCGCCGCCTGTCGCCAGGAACCTCCGCCATCTTCGCTGCGCCATATTCTACCCGCAACAAGCGCGTGGATACGCGGTAGCCCTGGCCCTCGGCCACCCCGTAGGCTCGTCACCGGACTTGGCCCCTTGGCTTCCGGCTTATCATCCGCCACGAGCAGCGCAGATATTGCTTCTTCAGGCAATCCCTTTGCCGGGCCGCTCCAGTCCTGCCCGTTGGCGTTGCCGCTATACACGCCGTCATTTCCCGCCAGATAAACCTTGCCATTTGCAACAGTGATTTGCGCAATCGGCAACGCGCTCAACGGAACCTCCATTGCGTGCCATTGCCCGTTCGCTTCGCCGCGAAACAATCCATTCGCATTCGCCGCGTAGGCGCCCTTTCCGTCGGCATCGAAGGCAGCACAAAAAATCGGCCCAACAATTAATTCCGGCGTTTGAACATGCCAATCGCGGCCGCCGTTTTGCGAGCGCATTAAGCGCGTGTCCGTGCCATAGAGCAAATGATTCGAATCGGTTGGACTGATCGCAACGGCGTTCGAGGCATTGATGAACAACCCGGCATCGGCCGGTAGCCAAGTGGCGCCGGCATCGCGCGAGCGATACAAACCGCCATAGGCATCGGCATCATGCGCGCCTGCCCTCAGCGGCAAATGCAAAAGGATTAAAACCACAAAAACCGAAAGTTTCATGCCAATAAAAAAAGAGGAGGCCGGCGCACCGGTCTCCTCGTTTCAAGCGTTGTAGCGAACTAGCGCTTAGGGCTTACGCGATTTCTCGCCGGGCGCCAACGTTATCTCGGCCAAACGGGCACCGTTCATTCCCACCCAAGCATTCTTGGTGAGCGGATATTTGTCGGTGTAGGAAAGCGGCTCGTGCGCGGCGACGCAATTTTGATAGCCACCGGTCACTTTGTAGCACTTCTCGTAGGCCAAGAATTGCTGCACCGTATCGGTTTGTTGCGGGTTAGCGATTTGCCAATCGCGGATGCCTTCCCAGGACGAATAGGCATCGCTACCGAACATCAGCTTGCCGATTGGCGTGTTGACTTCGAGCAATTGCGAACCGGCGGTATGGGCGCGGAACGCGGCATGGATCTTGATGCCGGGTTGCACTTCCATATCGCCATCGACGATTACTGCTTTGCCCTTCAATACCTTACCGTAGATCGAATCCATGGTTTTGGACGGATAACCGCAAGCAGGGGTCCGGGCGCAACCACCAGGTGAATCGTTGACGGCGCGAATGCGCTCGTGGCCCGGATAGTTAAGCGCCCATTCGATGCCCTTCAATTCTTCGCGCTGGATGTACAGCACGGCATTGGGAAACTCATCCAAGCTGCCGGCGTGATCCCAGTGACCGTGACCGACGATGACCTTCGTTACGTCAGCGGCA
>JANNFT010000063.1:0-2094 GCA_031380185.1 Pseudomonadota bacterium | reverse complement strand
TTTCGCTGGCGTCACAGGATCCCGCAGGTGCAGGCCGAGGCCGACTTGCGTGCCTGCCCGCGCAACGGTGAACTCAACCCGGTCCGCGCGGCGAGGGCGGACGGCCTGGCGCACTAGCGCTGCACCGCTACTGCGCCAACGGGCGGAAGGGCAAACAGCCGAATAACGAACCGGTTCAGTGGCTGCACCGACTCTCCCGCAATCGGGAGCATACGCCCGATAGGAAGCGCATCTCAGAAACAGAAATCATCGAAACCATCCGCTCTGGAGCGACGCCGAGTGCTCTTGAGCCAGGTCTTGAACTGTTTGGTGTCGCCAAACACCTGTAGCTCTCGCTTAAGATCGCGAATTAAAAACTGAAGGTCGACGATCTCGCCGGCAAGCTCGCGCAGGATCATGCCAGGAGAAACGTCCACGAACGGGGAAATGCCGAACTGCGCCCTGAACTCACCTTCGACATGCATGACTTCTTCTTCGAGTTCGGCGAGCTGGTCCTTCAGAATCTTGTTGTAGTGTTTCAGCCGGTCTTCGCTGATGTTATTGATGGCAGACTGGTCGATGTGCTCCAACTCCAATTGCAGTTCCAGCAATTGCAGTAAGTTGTTCTTGTCATAGGCCTGGTTCACGCGCTGCATCAATGCGGTTTTCCGGTGACGCTCCTGCGGATCGGTTTCGCGGTCGGGATGCAGGGCGCTGGCCAGCTTGCGGTAAAGCTCGCGGATAGATTGACTGAGCTCGCGTTTTTCCGTTTGTCGCCGGGCTTCATGTGCGAGTTGTTTAGCGAATTGGGTTCGTTTGGCCCGACGTTCCTGACGCGTTTGTTGATCCGCGTCGTATTGCGCCTGTTGTTCGTGCATTTTCGCTTGAGCACGCGTGAGTATGTCGTCGGGTGAACTGAGGTCGATGTCCTCGCCTAATTCAACACCCAGAACGTCTTCCAAGACGAATTTCATCCCATGAAGATCCGCCGCCTCTTCGCTGTCATAGTCCGAACGGCTGTATCGGTTATAAATCGCTTTCATCTCAGGATCGTTTCGCGCCGCCACGAGTTCACCCGCTAAATCGGTGATCAAGTCCGCGATTCTGCGGCGTTCGGTTTTGGTCAAACCTTTCTGACCGAAGGTATCGTCAAGGCAATGCACCAGCTTGATGCGCAATTCCACCAGAGAATCGATCAAAGGAACCCATTCACTGGCGTATTTTTGCTGGTAGGGCGGAACGGCGCTTGCCCATGCGGCCAGTCTCGCGCGCTTTTTTTCAATCTGCTTGATCAGGCTGTTGAAGGCCTTTTGTCCCTTGGATAGATTGGACGCATGATGACCCTTGGCGATGCTGACGGTCTTGGCGGGAGTCTCAAGCATGGGCAAATCTAATTGAATAGCGCGACGCACTTGGACTTTTCAGTTCTGAAAGACGACGAATAGCAACATTTTACACCGCGACCGTAAATGCCGGAAGTGCACTCGTTGACACGACAAAAAATCAAGCCTGATTAGCGTGCCGTGGTGTGCGCTACCTAGACGATTTCGACGCAGCGTTAAGACACAAAAAAGTTTTGGTATCCGCGCCGCGGCGCAAAACGCTCGTTAGGATGCGGATGAGATCGGCGTTGCAACCAACACAGTCGACGCGAAGATTGATATTCCTTGCCGTTGACGTCTGTATATCAACGCTATACACTTTATGGGTAATAAAAAGCTTTCTGCATAAAGGATTGCAGCGGTTCTTCCATACGGGAAACAAGTCGGGCATTCAACCGGCGCATGCCAAACGCCTGCACTTGCCGTTGGCGCGCCTGGAGACTGCCACCAGCGCGCTTGACATGGATCTCCCCGGTTGGCGGTTACATGCACTGAAAGGTGAATTGAACCTAGAAACGGCAGTTGGACGGGGTGGAGTGTGCGGTTTTGGGGGTGCAGGGCAAGGCGCGACGAGGCGGAATGGTCATTCCATTCCAACGAGTTGCAACGACACCCTGCGCCGCCAGAACCGCGCAATCCGCCCCGTAGCGGATTCTCACCAAATGGGTGAGCACACAAGTTATGAATAATTTTATTGGAACCATGATGTTGAATAACCGAAGCAGCGGTCAAC
>JANNFT010000018.1:0-2371 GCA_031380185.1 Pseudomonadota bacterium | reverse complement strand
GCCTTCCAGGTCGCGCATGAACTTCAGACGATTGAGGGACTTGGTGTAGTCCAACACGCTGTAGTTCAAGCCGGCGGGGTAGCCATCGACGTTTTCCTGCATCCAAATCGCGTCTTGCGACATGATGATGGTCTGGCCGCTACCGAGCTTAACCTTCATGGACTGGTGGCCCAGGGTGTGGCCCGGGGTGCTCAGAATCATGACGGAACCGTCGCCGAACAAGTCATAGTCGCCTTCGAGTTCAAGGTAGTTAAACTCACGAGCGTTGTCGATGTCGGCCATGACGAATGTGCCGGGGGTAGAACGGCCTTGGAATTTCTCCGGGAACCAGGCTTGATACAGTTCTTTCTTTTGAATTGCATGGACTGCATTGGGGAACATTTCAATATTGCCGATGTGATCCAAATGGGAGTGCGACGAAACAACAACTTTGACCTTGCTGGCGTCGTAGCCGAGGGTTTTCAATTGTGAATCGATCACGTCCGCGCGGGTTTGGCTCGGCTTCAAGAAGTCGCAGTTGCCCGGCGCCCAATATTTCTTGCAGTTATCGGCGCCGTCGGAAATAGCGACGTTGTTGCCGGTATCGAATACAACCACACCCTTGGGATGATCGATCACCCACATGCTGACGGGAATCGTGATATCGCGTTGCTTCTCTTTCGGAACGGTGGGGATCAAACCGCTAATGGGGAACGGACCAAACTTACCGCTGGTGGTCCAAAATACTTTAACGCCATCCGCAGCTTGAGCGGACGCGCCGAACAGGCTCGCCAGACCGACCGCTGCTGCGGCGATAGTTGCTATTCTCATTACAATTGCCTCCTAATTTGATGTTGGCTGAAACGGATGAATTTTACTTCCTTGCTTCCAACTTTGGTTGTCAGTCAACAGCCAAACTGACGGATCCTCGGTCACGCAATACTGCGTTATTTTTACATCAACACATTTGGTTGCCGTAGGTCAACATAACCTTCTTCGCCTCAGACAACTCAGCGGCGAGAATAGCCGCTTGCGCGGGGTTTGTAAAGAGGCAAACTGGGCGCGAACCTTGGTTTTCAGCCGAATAGCAGCCAATCCGCAAGAATTCGCGATCCTGACGCCTAACCGCGCGAGGAAGATACGACTGTTTGACCCGCGCTGCTTAGTTCATGATTTCGGTTTGGGATACATCTTGCGAATGAAGCGCTTATCCCCGCGCGACAGCATGGTATTTTCGTGTGTCGCAACCCCTCCGACAATAAATTCACCGGGAAAAGCGTAGAGCATGATCGAGTTCGGATCGAATTTCGTCGCATTCAACTGATCCAGTGAGTATTTGTGCACGATGTTGAAATCGATGTCTTCTTTGCTCCAATTGTTCGGCGGGCCACCGAAGTATTTGTAGACCTTATTTAAGTTCCACTTGATGCCGCCCTTTGGGCTCTGATGTTCATGAATCGCCCCCAGCATATGGCCGAATTCGTGCAACACCACGCGGTTGTATTCGTCTTTGTCCGTTTCATCGTCGAGCCAGCCGTAGTTCATAGTCGGCTCGTTTTTGTTGATGGTGAGGTTATCCGTGCCCACATAGGACCAAGAACCGGGATCTGCGGTGAAAGAAATTCGAATCTGCGCGTTTTTTCCGGCGCCGAATTTCAGCCCGATGCTTGAGTATTTCATCCACTGCAACGCGTGTTGGATGACTTTTTGTTGTTGGATTTTGCTGCCGTCCATGAATGCAATGCTCAGCTCAGCGCCGTTCACCCATTTTTTCCCGGTTTGCAATGCGATTTTTGCCGGATGGTTCGATACGCCGGGCAGGCGCGCGATGGCTTTCGGTGCGTTAGCCGGATTGTGCTTCACAGCGATTTCCGCCGCTTTGATTTTTTGCTGGTAGGGAATGATGCGATCGACGCAAACGCGCAATTGCTTAGGACTTGCGGATGTCTTTGTTGCCATGGCCAACTCTCCGTGATGATTGGAAACTATCGATAGCCTACGCCACCTTGGCGGCGGCGTAAATCGGCCAAAGGATATAGATCGGGGAAAAATAACGCCGCACATCTGTGATCCCCGGTATGGCGCCGGATGGCCGGGGCTGAAAACGCCCGTGCTACTTGCTTCGCGGCATAGGCCTGGCCAGGGGTCAATATCCGTGCGGCCCCTGGCTCGCCTTGTGGGCTAGCCAGCAATGGCAAAGGCCCAACACCCTAGCACCCAACGTGTCATTCCCGCGAAAGCGGGAATGATAGAGGATAAGGCTGTGGTTCCGTAACGGCACTAAAATTTAGCGCATCACTGCGCCATACAGATCAACGTGCCCGCAAAACAAAATCGAACGTCGCCCTAATTTTGTTTTCTTCGGCAATTAATTTCGAAACCAATATTTTAT
>JANNFT010000013.1:0-9432 GCA_031380185.1 Pseudomonadota bacterium | reverse complement strand
CGTAAAGCGAACGCAACGCGTGCGACTGAATCGGAATGGCCACCCCGCGCGCCTCTTGACGGCTGATCACTGCATCGTACACCATGCGCCATGCAAAAATTATGTCTGTTGCTAATTTGGTGGGCTCTGTTGCTGTGCACGCCTTGCGCCTGGCCGGAAGAAGACGAGCGCGACGTCAATGCCGGCGAAGCGCCGAACAGGCCAGAAAACGAGTGGGCGGAATCTACGCAGGAATTGGTGTTTCACGCGCTCGCGTTCCTGGGCGTGAAATATCGTTACGGCGGCAAGGATCCCGACACGGGCTGGGACTGCAGCGGCTATGTGTCCCACGTTTTTAAGAACGCCATCGGCGTGATATTGCCGCGGAACTCTGTCTCCATGAGCGGTCGCGGTGAACCCATCGAACGTGCTGAATTGCAGCCGGGCGATTTAGTTTTTTTCAACACGCTGAAACGCGCCTTCTCACACGTCGGCATTTATCTCGGAGAGAATCGATTTATCCACGCGCCGAGCCGCGGTAAAGCGGTGCAGATCAGCGATATGACTGCGAGTTATTGGGCGAGGCGATTCAATGGCGGGCGCCGCATCGTCGCGGAAAAATAATCACTAAAAACCACCTGCCTGAACGGTATAGCCCTAGACTGCTTCTGGCTCATCCGTGTTTCAGCTTCATCGCCAAAACAATCAGCGCAAGAATTAACGTGATGATGTTGCCAATAATGATCGGCAGCGCGCCGAGCAAGATACCGTAGGCCAGCCAAAAACCGACACCGGCGGCGAACACCAAATACATCACCAGCGAAATATCGCGAGTGGATTTGGTCTTGATCACTTGAATCGCCTGCGGAAGAAATGCGATGGTGGTAAGCGTTGCGGCTATGCTGCCAATGATGTCGGGAAGCAAGAAAATTCCTTTGTACTGCGGCGCTGCGGCTGCATGCAGCGATTCAGAAAAACAGCCTTTAGTCCGGCGCTTGCAAACGCGCCCGTAGCCGCGCAATCTCGGCATTCCGAGCCGGCAGCGCCCCACCGACACGCATCCATTCCAGCATGCTCGCGCGCAACATCTGCGCTTCGTGGTGCACCTGCCTTAGTTTGCCGTCGCGTTGCGCAACACCGCGTTCCAATTCCAGTGCGCGCGCCGAGCGGTTTGCTAATGCCTCCGGCAGCGGCGCCAACTCCGCGAGTTGTTGATGTAAACGACCGATGGCGGAATATTTCGCGTCCAAATCCACGTCACGCTGCGCTAGTTCCGTCTTGAGCACAGCCCCCGCCAAATCGCGCTCACGGCGCGCCGCGATTTCATGCTCGCGTGCGGCAAGTATCTGCTCGTCACGATTGCGTAGTTGCTGCCGCAACAACTCAATCGCCTTGAGTTCTTCCTGTAGCGACTCGATCTCCTCGTCTTTGGCGCGGCGCAAGCTTGTCAACTCGCCGGCCAGTTGCGCACGTTTCATCTCCATGTCTTCCAGGCGCTTCGGCAAGGGTTCGAGTTCGAGCAAACTTTTTTTCAATTTGGCGATTTCGCTATCGCGCAGGCGCACCGCTTCCGCCAGCCGGCCTTCCAGTTCGACCAGCCGCGCCTGGCGATCTTTCACTTGCACGGTTAACGGCTCGAGTTCGACGGTGCGTTTGTGCAGCCGGGAAATTTCCTGGTCCTGCGACGTTACGCGCTTTTGACCCGCCAGCAAACGACCCTGCGTCGCCTGCAATTCTTCTTCAACGGCCGCTAGCTTGGCCGGGACCGGCTCCAATTGCGCCAGCCGCGCGGCGCTATCGGCTAAGCGTTTTTCCTGCTCGGCGCTAAGTGCACGAGCACTGCGAAAATCTTGCTCCAGCGTTGCAAGCGTTGCACCTTGCTGCGTTAATTTTGTCTGACGATCGTCGCGTTCAGCTTTGGCGGCAGCGATTTCACTCAATCCCGCGACGAGTTGGTCTGCCTGTTGCCGAATCAATTTATCGCGCTCCGCGACGGCCGCGTCGCGAATTCGAGTGATCTCTTTGGCGCCGAGCAGTTCATTTTCGAGGCGGCCAAGTCGCGCCTCTAAATCTCGCTTCAATTGTTCGTGTTTAGCACGCGCGTCCGCTCGCGTCTCCGCAATTCGAGTGTGCACCATGCGACCGCGCAAAAGCCACGCCCCTATCCACCCCAGCACTGCTCCCAAAACTGCCCAACCTACAATATATGCCATCAAAATAATGCCTTTTCGCCCAGAGCTTTTATGTTATCGCACTTGGACGCGTCAGGACCACATGCGGCCGGAAATGTTATGCTAGTTTCCGACAGGGGAGGGGAAATGCTGCTGGTCGAACTGATTGTTGCTCTTTTATTGTGCGCCGTCGGACTCGCCTGGCTGGCGCGACGTTGGCATGTGCCCTATCCGATCATGCTGACGCTTGGCGGGGTTGCGCTAAGTTTGATGCCGCACCTGCCCAAGCTGCCGCTCGACCCGAACTTGATCTTGGTGATCTTCCTGCCGCCGGTGCTTTATCCTGCTGCGTTGCTGACATCGTGGCGCGATTTCTCTCGCGCCGTCCGCCCCATCTCGCTGCTCGCGATCGGACTGGTGATCGCGACTACGGTGGTGGTTGGAGCCGCGCTGAAATGCTTGGTTCCGGATATGCCCTGGGCTGCGGCATTCGCCTTTGGCGCAATTATTTCGCCGCCCGATGCGGTCGCAGCGACCGCCATCCTCGGAACGATGAAGCTATCGCGTCGCACCGTGACGATCCTCGAGGGCGAAAGTCTGGTAAACGACGCGACCGGCCTGGTGTTGTATAAATTCGCAGTCGCCGCCACGCTGAGCGGCGCATTCTCGATTGTAGAAGCGAGCGGCCAATTTATTCTCGTCGCCGTGGGTGGCATAGTTGTCGGCATGGTTATCGGCCATGCCTATGTGTTACTGCACCAGCGCCTACACGATTCGCTGATCGAAATCATGCTCTCGCTGACCCTGCCCTACAGCGCGTATTTACTGGCGGAAACGTTGCACGTTTCAGGCGTGCTGGCGGTGGTCGCCGCCGGGTTGTTGCGCGCGCGCCACGCGCCGGAAGTGTTCTCACCGCAAACCCGGTTGCTCGGCCGCTCGGTTTGGCAGTTGGTCGTGTTTGTCATGAATTGTCTAATCTTTATTTTGATTGGTCTGCAGCTTCCAGAAATCCTAGCGGCGCTCGGCAATCGCCCCCTATCACAATTGCTTGGCTGGGGATTGGTCGTGAGTTTGGTTGCGATGCTCGTCCGCCTTGTGTGGGTATTCCCTTCCGCTTACGTCCCGCGCTTGCTCAGCCGGCGGATCCGTGAACGAGAAGCGCAACCGCCGTGGCAAATGGTGACCTTGATCGGCTGGTGTGGGATGCGCGGCATTGTTTCTCTCGCTGCGGCGCTCGCACTGCCGGCACAATTCCCGTATCGCGATCTGATCATTTTTCTGACCTTTTGCGTCATCGTCGCCACCCTCGTGGTGCAAGGCCTAACGATGCCGCCACTGATTCGCTTCCTAAAAATTGGCGCCGATTGGAAATCTCACGATGAGGAACGCAAAGCGCGCACCAAGGTGCTGCAAGCGGCGCTACGCGAGTTCGACACGTGCTCTCGCGACCATCCTACCGCGAAAGTCACATCGGATTTAGTGCGTGAGGAATATCGCCAGCGCATTGAGTCGCTGCATCCGACGCGCTTGGCATTTCACGATCAACCGGAATCATTCCAACAACTGCGGATCGCCCTTGTGAGCGCCGAACGAAAGGAATTGATTCGCCTATGGCGTGCCCACGAAATCGGTGACGATACGCTGCACGAGATCGAGCACGAACTGGATCTTGAGGAAGCGCGCCTGCGCCGCTAGCGTTGCGACGGATAGCGGAAACAATCAATGCTGTGATCGTTCACCATCCCAACCGCCTGCATGAACGCATAGCAGATGGTCGATCCGACGAATTTGAAACCGCGTTTCGCCAAGTCTTTCGACATGGCGTCGGATTGCGCCGTTGTCGCCGGCGCCTCGGCGCTGGTCTTCCGGCGATTGCGCCTGGGTTCGCCACTAACGAACTGCCAAATGTAAGCATCAAAACTACCGAATTCGTTTTGGATTGCGAGGAAGACTTTCGCATTTTGGATAGCCGCCGCGATCTTCAAACGATTTCGCACAATGCCCGGATCGGCAAGCAGGGCGCGGACCTTGGCGGCATCATAGCGCGCTATTTTGCGTGCATCGAAGCCGTCGAACGCACGGCGATAATTCTCCCGCTTCTTCAAAACGGTAATCCAACTCAAGCCGGCCTGCGCGCCTTCGAGTAGCAGAAACTCGAACAGAACGCCATCATCGTGCACCGGAACGCCCCACTCCTCATCGTGATAAGTAATGTACAGCGGATCGTCGCTGACCCAAGCGCAGCGGGTTTTCCTCATCGGCGCACACAAATCATGTCATCTTGATAGAATCGAGTTTACGCCAAACTCCATTACGATTACTTTCGCTATGTCTGCTGCCCAATCGTTGCCCAAAGAAATCTTCAAAGCCTACGACATTCGCGGCATTGTCGATCACTCGTTAACACCAAATATTGTAAACGCGATCGGCCAAGCACTCGGCTCCGAGGCCGCGTCGCGCGGACTTTCCACCATCGTCATCGGCCGCGATGGCCGCTTGTCCGGCCCCAGCTTATCGCAAGCCTTGGCGCAAGGCATCCAATCTACCGGGATCAACGTGATTGACGTCGGCATGGTCGCGACGCCAATGCTTTACTACGCCGCCCACGAATGGGCCGATTACTCCGGCGTAATGGTGACGGGCTCGCATAATCCACCGGAATACAACGGCTTGAAAATGGTGCTCGGCGGCGAAACGCTTTATGGCGATACGATTCAAGCCTTACGCACCCGTTTAGATGCAGGGAATTTGCAACACGGTCGGGGTCAATATTCGCAACGCAGCGTGACCGAGGATTACTTAAATAAAATCATCGGACATATCAAGCTAACGCGGCCAATTAAGCTCGTAGTCGACTGCGGTAATGGCGCGCCCGGCGCCTATGCACCGACATTATTTCGCCGGCTCGGTTGCGAAGTAATCGAATTATTTTGCGAAGTGGATGGCAATTTTCCCAATCACCACCCGGATCCGGCCCATGTGGAAAATTTGCAAGACGTCATTCGCGCGCTGAAATCGAGCGACGCGGAACTGGGCTTTGCGTTCGACGGCGACGGTGATCGCCTAGGCGTTGTAACCAAGGAAGGCAACGTCATTTTTCCCGATCGGCAATTGATGCTGTTTGCCGCCGACGTGCTGGCGCGCAAGCCCGGCGCCGAAATCATTTACGACGTGAAATGTACGCGCAATCTCAAACCGTGGATCGAACAACATGGCGGCAAAGCCACGATGTGGAAAACCGGTCACTCGCTGATCAAGGCGAAAATGCGTGAGACCGGCGCGCAACTCGCCGGGGAAATGAGCGGCCATGTATTTTTCAAAGAGCGTTGGTTCGGCTTCGATGACGGCTTGTACGCGGGCGCGCGCCTGTTGGAAATTCTGAGCCGGGAAAATAATCCGAACGCTACATTGAATGCCCTGCCCGACGCGATCGCCACGCCGGAGTTGCAGATCAAACTCAAGGAAGGCGAAAATTATGCACTGATCGAGCAAATGCAAAAAATGGCAAAGTTCGATAATCCGCGCGATGTCATCACCATCGACGGCTTGCGCGTGGAATACTCCGATGGCTTCGGTTTAGCGCGCTCGTCGAACACCACGCCGGTGATTGTGCTGCGTTTTGAGGCGGACAGTGACGCGGCATTGCAGCGCATACAGAACGATTTTCGCCGCGTGATTACGGCGACGAAAGCGGATGTGGTATTGCCGTTTTAAGCAACTCAGTTTATGGCGCCATCATTTATTTGTCATTCCCGCGAACGCGGGAATCCATGGTGCAACGGCCAACTCGATCCCCGCTGTAGCTTGCCCTCGACTGCGTCAGTCGGTGACGAGGATGACGGTGGTAAGCAATAAGCTTTTTTGAAACTAACAAAGCATCTCGGAGGATTCATGGATTTAGGCATCAAAGGTAAAAACGCCATTGTCTGCGCGGCGAGTAAAGGCCTTGGCAAAGGCTGCGCGATGGCCTTAGCGAAAGAAGGCGTCAACGTCACTATTACCGCGCGCAGCGCCGAGACATTAGAACAAACCGCGGCGGAATTACGTTCGCTCGGCAGCGGCACGATTAGCGTCGTTGCAAGCGACATCACGACTGTCGAGGGACGCGCAAAAGTGTTGGCGGCGTGCCCCAACCCAGATATTCTGATTAACAATGCCGGCGGCCCACCGGCAGGCGATTTCCGCAATTTCTCACGCGACGATTGGATCAAAGCCCTCGACGCCAATATGCTGACGCCGATTGAATTAATGAAGGCGACGATCGACGGCATGATCGCGCGCAAGTTTGGCCGCATTGTGAATATCACTTCGGCGGCGGTGAAATCGCCGGTCGATATTCTTGCCCTTTCGAATGGCGCGCGTACCGGGCTAACCGGATTTGTTGCGGGACTGTCGCGCAATGTCGCCAAACACAACGTGACCATCAACAATTTATTGCCGGGCCTGTTCGTCACCGACACCATGACCAGCCGCATCAGCGCCGGCGCAAAGTTGTCCGGCAAGACTTATGAAGAAGTTGAGGCGGAACGCTTGAAACCGATTGCCGCCGGACGTTTTGGCAATATCGAGGAATTCGGCATGGCTGCGGCATTTCTGTGCAGCGCATATGGCGGTTACATCGTTGGACTGAATTTCTTGATGGATGGCGGCGCCTATAATGGGACGTTCTAGCAAACCATCATAGCGCGTGAATCTACGGCCGGCGCAACCCCGATATCAGGGAAGCTCTGAATAAGTTCGATTTCGTCGCGATACTGCATTGCTCACAAAAAATATCGCCTTGCAAATCATCCATATGCCGCGTCCATATTTTTTGCTCGCGCCTTGTCTCGCTTAGAACTCGAACTTATTCAGCGCTTCCTCAGTGGTCAAGCAACCCATTTCGCATCGCTATCAGCGTAATTTCAGCCGAGTTCCCCGCGTTGAGTTTTTGTTTGATGTTATACAGGTGGGTGCCGACCGTGCGCGGGCTCAGGAATAGCTTCTCGGCAATCTGGGCGACCGATTGGCCTTTCGCCAGCAACATGAACACTTCGAATTCGCGGTCCGATAATACCTCGACCGGATTTTGCGTGCCGGTCAGTTGTTGTAACGCCATCGTTTGGGCGAGCTTCGAGTCCAAAAAGGTTTTACCTTTAGCGACTTGATGAATCGCCTGGATCAATTCTTCCGCGGCGCTGCGCTTGGACAAGTAACCGACTGCGCCTGCCTTGAGTAACCGCTTTGGGTGGCTGCTATCCTCATGAGCAGACAGGATCAATACCTTTGCCGCCGGATCTTTTGCCAATAGTCGTGATACCGCTTCTAACCCGCCAATACCAGGCATTGAGATGTCCATCACCACAACATCGGGTTTGATCTCCATGTAGCGCTTTATCGCCTCTTCGCCAGACTCCGCTTCAGCGACCACTTCAATATCGTCGGCGCCCTGCAACAGTAATTTGAACCCCATGCGCACCACCGCATGGTCGTCCACCAGCATCACCCGGATATCATTCAAATTTGCACCTCCGTGGCTAACAACGGTAACGTTACGCTGACTTTCACCCCGTCGTCATTTTGCAAACAAAATGTCCCGCCCAGGCCTTCGGCGCGCTCGCGCATACCCATCAGACCAAAGCGTTCGTCGCGACCGGCGTGGTCCGCCGGCAAACCTTTGCCATCATCTTGCACCACGAGCGTTAAGCTTTCTTTGGCCTTCACGATCACCTGAGCGCGGCTTGCGCCGGCGTGACGCACGATGTTTGTCAGGCATTCTTGCACCATACGGTACGCCGCGATACTGACGTCAGCATCGATAGGGTCGAAATCACCGTCTAAAGTTAGCTCGAACTTGACGCCCGGGTAGCGCGCCTGGTGGGCGCCGACCAGTTCCTGTAACGCATCGTGCAAACCGAGCTTATCCAAAGCCAGTGGCCGCAATCGCCGCACCATGCCATGCATCGAGTCATACATTTGCGCCGATACGTCAACTATCATCTGCGCCGAAGACTGCAGGTCGGGAAGTTTGTCTCGCGTGCGATTCACCACGGACGTCGCGATTGACTTCACTGCGGTCACCAATTGGCCTAATTCGTCGTGCAATTCCAGCGCAAGATTGCGTCGCTCTTCTTCGATGTGCCGCTGAATGATCTGTGTTAGCTCGCGATTTTCTTTAAGTTCAAGCGCGGTTTTCTCGGCCTGAATTTTCACCGTAAAACTTTCCTCGATCGCTTGCGCCATGCGGTTGAAGGTATCGGAAATCGCGCTCATTTCCCGTAGCTTGAATTTCGGTAAGCGGGCGTGAAACTCGCCCATCTCCATCTTGCGCAAACCTTTCAGAATATCTTTTACCGGATTGAGGGCACGGCCGGCGAACCAAAAAACGATCAGGTTAACCAACACGAACAGCGCCAAGGACAACCAAAACAAACGCAATAAATCATCCCAAGCATCCAGCACCGAGCGCGAAGGTTCGGGTAGGATACGCAACTTTCCCGCGCCGACGTTGAGCGTAATCGGCTCAATCGTTGGCGAAACAAGCCGGGAAAACCAAGCGGGCGCCATTTTCCCCGGTTTGTACGGAGACAAAGGCGATTCGTACAGCGGTATTCCGGCTGCGCTATCGAGGCGAATATCGTGCGCACGAATGCGACCCAATTGCTCGAAAAAACCGACTAGCGCCCGCGGTGACATCGCGCCGCCTTGAATTTGTTCAGTCCTGATGATATTTTCCAACAATTGAACCGTGACCTTGGTGGCGGCTTCCATCTCCTCTCGAATTGCGCGGCGCGAACCATCGATCTCAAGCGCCGCTAACGCGATGAGGAACACCATCATCACAAGCGTAATCAGTAAATTGATATTGGAACGAAGGCTCATACCGCTATGGTACTTAGATTGTCGATCGATTAGTAGCGCCTGGCTTTATTGCCCAGGAAAGCGGTGCAGTATTTCACTGCTAAGCGCCTTTCGCGGCCGACCGACTTAAGTCCGACAAAATCCCGGCATCCGGGTGCACACCGAATACACGCTGAATCCGACCCATCTCATGAAAATCATGAGCCAAATTTACAGAATATCGCGTTGCCCATTGTCGCCTCGGCGCGCAGAATCCTAATCAGAGAAATGCGATCAATGATTAACCTTTAGGAGATTAAACTATGTGGACCAAACCTGAATTCGCCGACCTTCGTTTTGGCTTTGAAGTAACCATGTATGTGGCCAATCGCTAATTTCATCTAATGATTTTCATTAGGTAAAATTACTGATTTTTGCATTGAATTAAATCGAGTCCAAACCC
>JANNFT010000006.1:0-2224 GCA_031380185.1 Pseudomonadota bacterium | reverse complement strand
TTTCGCTTCTGCGCTGGAAGATTGCCCCAAGACCCGCACCAGATAAGCCTTGCAGGCCGATTTATAAGCGTCACCCTGGATCGGCGCATCGTCCGGCAATTCGTCCACGCGCGTCATTAAAAACGCTTCGATCTGTTCGGGCGAGAGCGGTTCCAAAATAAACACTTGAGCCGTCTTCGGCGGCATCCATTCCAGCGCGGGTACCAATTTTTGCCGAGCGCCTTCATTTAGGGTTTTAAGGGTAGCCGGGATTAACGGCGAATTCTCTTGATCCGCCAAAGCCGCAGCGACCGTCCTCGGGTTCGGATCGGTAAGCGCAGCGATCAGGCCCTGCTTGTGCCACTCCTGGACGGCAATTTTGTTTTCTTCCTCGGCACTGCACACTGGCGCGAACATGAGCGACGACGCTAAGGCCACCCAGTGCAAATAAACTCTATGCGAGGGCCTCTGCCGCGATATGGTTTGCGCGGCTTGCCGCGCCTGACGACAGTTCTCTTGCACCATTTGCCCCCAGCAAGAAACAAGGATAGAAAACGAGTTTACGTGAATCTTCGCCCTTCGCATAACGGTAACAGTCGGCGACGCGTGGCAATCGCCGGGTAAACGCAACGAAGCGTGCGACCTGCTCGCCTCGGTTTATCACGGGTTCACCGACGGCTTCGCCACAAAAGATTTGCTTGAAGCCCAAGCGCTGCTTGAGGAGGTGGCGCGAATAGGAATTTTAAAGAGCCTTTTTGGCCAACCATCAATGTATCGCTAGCCGGCGAATCGTCAATCGCCATCAAACGCGAGTGGTGGGTGAAAATCGCGGTTTTGCGGGATTCCGTCGAGCCATGCATCGGCTCTAGTAGCAGCCGTTGCGGGGTGGCCTAAGGCCATTTTGATGCTATGCCGCGACTGATTTCGTCACCCTCTGGGCGCTCGCGCGAGGGCCGGCCGAGTGGGATCGTCGGCTTGCGTTGGGCGACCGGTTTCGGCTCTCAGGCCGCTTGGAACAGATGGCCCCGGGCCACTGCCTCTCAAGGCATGCCTTGCCAGGAGGCAAGCGCGATGCGGCTCGTGGCGAGGCATCAAAAATAGAGAGCGATCGTGCCCATCCGATTGAACCTTTATACAACGCGCGGGGAATAACCGTTAACGGCACCTGAATGGAAGCGAGAATCGCCATCAGGAATGCTTAGCCGGTTGGGAAAGGGTGTTGCTTGGATTTCGCCCCACCTTGCTAGAGCGACTTGCGATGCAGCGATGCCTTTGATGGGCAATCGAAGTGAAAGAAAGGCAACGAGTGAACCGCGCTTTTTTAAATATGGAGAAACAAAATGGATAGGATTAATGCAATGAACCGCGCTGTGACTTGCCTCGCCTCGCGCCGTGCTTTCATGGCTCGGGCAACGCTGAGCAAGCTCATTCAATGCGCTTTACTGTCGAGTGCGCTGGTCGCCGGGCCGGCATCGGCGGCGCTGTTTGATGTCGTCGTGACGACCGATATGCTTAGCGGGGATTTCGTTTCCGGCACCGATACGGTGTTTGGCGTGGCGCCCACTGATTTAACCTTCGGCGTGACGTTGCGCGTAGACACAACGGCGGGTCCGCCGGACACGGCGGCGGCGGGCGATCCGAACGGCGCGCTGGTGTTCGCCCACGACGTGTTTGGCTACAACGTCGTCTCGGCCAGCGCAACCTTCGGCTCGAAGACCTGGGACAGCGCGGATTTGCTTACGCTGGTATTCGGCGACGGCATCACTAATTCGAGATTGTTCCTCGATGAAGAACTGGTGAGCGGCGCTACGCCGGAGCGGGTTTCCGTGCGGCTGCAAGACAGCGAAGGTTTTACCGATATCGGCGTGCGTTCCTGCAATATACTGACGTGCGAGATCGGAGAGGATTTCCAGATCCGCGACTTCAATGGCGGCTTTTTGAGCGCCAGCAATGATTTCGTGCTCACTGGCAATTACTCGATAGCAGTCGTCGACGCGGTGCTACCGGAACCCGCAAGTTTGGCGCTGATGGCGCTTGGCTTGGCGGGATTGGGGTGGTCCAGAAGGCGTGTATCGTAAACCGATAATGCGACACTTTTGTGGCCTTAGGCCAGCCCCTCATTCCCGCGAAGGCGGGAATCCATTTGGCATTGCTGTTCGTAACAGCACTATGGATTCCCGCCTTCGCGGGAATGACAAGAGGGGTGCGCACAGCGCACGCGGCTGTGCGTTGATCGAGCAGTGAA
>JANNFT010000527.1:0-4542 GCA_031380185.1 Pseudomonadota bacterium | reverse complement strand
CTTCGCTTGCTTACCCGTTGCCTCGACATTATAAAGGCTGCGGGCACAGCACCCTGCTCATTTCTCCCCGGGCCGCTTGATAAGCCGCAACTTCAAATCAACATTGCGTTTGCTTTCACCATCATTAGAGAACCATTCCTCCAGTAGCCGCGGACGTTGCACCCAATTGCCCTGTGCGTAATCGACACCCATGTCGAGCAGCTTTCGCATAATCTGGTCATCTTCGACGAATTCTGCCGTCGTGGTCAATCCCATCGCGTGGCCGACATTGTTGATCGCCTCAACCATGGTGAAGTCCATGCGGTTGATCGCCATGCCCTTGACAAAAATGCCGTCGATCTTGATGCCGTCGATAGGCAAATGTTTGAGATAGTTAAATGACGATAGGCCGACGCCAAAATCGTCAAGCACAAATTTACAGCCGAGCCGTTTGAAGTGTTGGATCAGCATGACCGCCTGAGTCAAGTTACTGATCGCCGCGGTTTCAGTGATTTCGAAACAAATATTACGTGGCGGAATATCGAAATGCGTTAGTTGCTCTTGCAAATAAACGGAAAACTTTTCGTCGCACAACGACGCCCCGGATAAATTGATTGAGAACACCGTCATCAATCCACTGCGCTGGCCTTGCATCAAGCGCCGTAAAACCGAAAAGCTCTCACGCACCACCCAACGATCGATCGCCTGCATCTGATTAAAGCGTTCCGCGGCCGGAATAAACGCCATGGGCGGAATGATTTCGCCATTCTCGCCGCGCATACGCAATAGGATTTCATAGTGGTACGGATCGCCTTCCTTGGCGCCACGTAACGGCAGGATCGATTGGCAATACAGAACGAAGCGATCTTCTTGGAATGCATGGGTAATGCGCGTCACCCATTCCATCGCGCTGACGCGCGCATTGCGCGAGGCGTCATCCTCGTTAAACACATAAATACGATTGCGCCCTAAATCTTTTGCGGTATAGCACGCCGCGTCCGCTTGGCTTAACAATACCGCGGCGCTTTCGCTGACGTTAGAGATCATCACGACGCCGATCGATGCGCCGATCGCAAAAAATTTCTCGCGCCAGGCGAAGCGAAAGTTCTGCACCGTTTCGCGCAATTGCTGCGCGACTTCCACGGCATCGTCGATGCCGCAATTTTCCAGTAATACGGTGAACTCGTCGCCACCGAATCGCGCCAAGGTATCGCGCTCACGAATCTTTTGCCGCAATTGATGCGCCACCTGACGTAACAACTCGTCACCGGCAATATGACCGCAGGTATCGTTGACGATCTTGAACTGATCCAAGTCGATAAAGAATAGCGAATGCACTTTGCCGTGTTGCTGCGAGCTTAGGAGCGCGCGCTGCAAACGGAACTCGAATTCGCGCCGGTTGATCAAGCCCGTCAACATATCGTGACTCGCCTGATAGGTAATCTGCGCCGTCGCGTGATCGACTTTTTCTTGCAGGTTTTCCTGCGCGGTTTTCAGCGACTGCGCCATCGAGTTTATGCCGCGCGCCAGTGACGACAACTCGCCTCCGCCACCTTCCAGAACTTGCACGGTTAGATCACCCTGCGTAATTTTATCGACCGCGCTGACTAGACGCCGAATTGGCCGCGTGATACCCACACTCAAGCGCAAGGCCAGCAACGCCGTCAATAAAATTCCCAGCAGGACCATCACCGCGCTGTTGTACAAAATTTCTTCTTGCTGCTGGACCGTTGAGCTCTTGCTCATCGTGACGTTTACCCAGCCCAAAACTGTTTTTTTGGAATCTCGCTTAGCAGGCGCATCGAACGACTGCTCGGCAATATCGTCAGCGCGGCTGCGCGACTGCCGGATCGGTTCACTGAAATACAACAGCTCCGGATATTCGAGCAGCCCCAAGCTGATGCCTTTGGGTTTCTCGGTTAGGATTTGGCGCTGTTCCAGATCGCCACTTACCGCCAAAAATTGCCCGGCGGCATCCGATACCGTCACCAAGCTCACGTCAGCCTCGCGTTTAACGGTGTCGGCGAGCTCCTGCAATATTTCACGATTTCGCGTAAATAATGCGTATTCCGACGCCGGCGCTAGCTGTCGAACCAAGGCATGGCCGCGATCGCGCAACGACTGTTGTACTTCGCCGATGCGCACCTTGGTAAAATAAAACGTCAGCAGCAAAGAAATTAATATCGGCGGAATGAGCGCTAACAGAAGTACCCGCCATTTAAGACTCCAACCCGTCACCGTTCTTCCTCCGTTACCTGGCTTAATTTACTCTGTATTTCCTGATCGCTGGGAATGGACAAACCAAGGGACTGAGCTAACGGCCGATTTACGCTAACGCGCCAATACATCGGATATTGTGGCGGGGGTAACACGAAATTTCCATCCGATTGAAGCTTAAGTATGAGTTCCGCGATATGCCGCGCCAAATGTTCCGAAGAAGTAAAAACCGCGGCGAGCGCCCCGGACTTTACCAGCGCTGCGGAAAATGCAATTACCGGCCGCCGCGAATGGTAGCTCGACAGCAATATTTTTGAAACCGTCGTGCGGTTGAATACCTCTGCGTCGGGGAGAGCGAAGAGAAAATCAGCCTGCGAAAAAACTCGTTGCAAAGTTGGCCCCAGATCGTTTGAACTTTCAATCATCTCAGCCACGAGACTAAATTCCTTCGCTTTCGCCTCGCGCTCCAACTCTGCCCAATAATACAATGATTGTTGACCGGACACGACCCCTAGCCGCGTCTTGCCGGGTAGAACCAGGCGAACCAATTCCAATTGGCGCGACAGCGGTTGATCAAGATAGATCGCCGAAGAATGGCCGCGCGCATCGGGTTGCGGTAATCGATCATAGAGGGCTCGCGGAATGAGCGTATTGAGCACCGGCGGCTTAATGCGAAGTTCAGCGACAATACTGGCGGCGCGAGCGCCAACAGTAACAACCAAACTATAAAAATCGGCCTTGAATATTTCGCGTTCGCCGCGGACTAGGCCTTCTGCCGGAATGGTAAAAAGCTTGACGCCCGGTGCGGCCTGCTCATTGACCCATTGCCTCACCGCATCGGCGATCTCCATATACGTTGGCGTATCTTCGCTAACGACGATGGCGATGTTTTGCGCTGCGGCGCAATGCGCCAGCGCCCATTGCGCCAGGAAAAAGCATAGCGCCCACGTTATCCTCTGCTTCGCGAACCACGCTATTCTGATCGATTGAAAAATCGTACCCGCGCAGATGTTACTGACAAAACGTGCTGTCACGTTTAGGCGTTGTTCAGGGCTTGCCACAGCGCCATGCCTTTACTCTCTTTGGCGATATTGGCCAGTACGCGTTCGTGGGCAGCAAGTTCCGCGTCAGTCGCATACTGGATCACGATGTCGGCTACCACCGCGTTCTCGATTTCTTCCTTAGCGCGCGGCGACTCCAAATCCATGATCAAGCTCTCTTGCCCGCGCGTCATCGCCAGATAAACTTCGCCGAGCAATTCGGCGTCGAGCAGTGCGCCGTGCAACGTGCGTTTGCTGTTGTTGACTTGATAGCGATCGCACAACGCGTTCAAATTATTGCGCTTGCCTGGGTGAAGCTCTTTAGCGACCAGTAACGTATCTGTCACGCTCGCGACATAATCCTGCACGGTTTTGAATCCAGCCAATTCAAGTTCATTGTTCAAAAACCCAAGATCGAACGGTGCGTTGTGAATGATCAATTCCGCGCCGGAAACAAACTCGATAATTTCCTTCGCGATCTCGGCGAACTTCGCCTTGTCGAGCAAAAAATCATCTTCGATGCCGTGCACTTGCTTCGCCGCTTCGTCGCTCTTACGCTCGGGGTTGAGATAGCGATGGAAGTGATTGCCGGTCATGCGCCGGCTCAATACTTCGACACCGGCCAACTCGATAATGCGATGGCCTTGCGCCGGATCAAGGCCGGTGGTTTCCGTGTCGAGAATGATTTGCCGCATGATTAGATTTTTCCGATGCCGCGGTTCGCAAGCGCATCGGCGCGCTCATTTTCTGGATGTCCGGCATGGCCTTTGACCCACAGCCAATCGATCTCATGTTGCGCCGCCAGCGCGTCCAGGCGCTGCCACAAATCGACGTTCTTCACCGGCTGATTGGCTGCGGTGCGCCAGCGGCGCGCCTTCCAGCCCGGCAGCCATTCGCTGATGCCCTTTTGAACATATTGGGAATCGGTGTAAACCCGCACTTTGCTGCCGTGCTTCAATTGACCCAACGCCTCGATCACCGCCGTCATTTCCATGCGGTTGTTAGTCGTCATCGGCGCGCCGCCGTGAATTTCTTTTTCGTGATCGACGAAACGCAGCACCGCACCCCAACCGCCCGGCCCGGGATTGCCTTTGCAGGCGCCGTCAGAAAATATGTCGACTATTTCACTAGAAATTTCTCTCACCCATTGTTATTCTTTTTTTAAGGGTACCACGTTATCCGGCCATCCTGTCGACACGCGCGCCGCCCGCTGCGCCGCCTGGGCCATACCCTGCCGCGCCGGGCGCGTCGCCCACTTCGGCGTAATCAAGCGCATGCCTTGTACGCGCTTAATCGCCTGCAACAT
>JANNFT010000502.1:0-2167 GCA_031380185.1 Pseudomonadota bacterium | reverse complement strand
GTATTGCGCCGCTTACTTGGGTGATCGAGCCACTATCGCCGGGCGAAATCGTCAAAATCTGTCCTCGCTCAGCACTTTTTTATCGTCGATTCTTTAAGTCCGGCAGGTTCCGAGATCACTGTTCCGCTCCATCGCTTCTCTTTATAATGAGGCGATGATTCCACCGGATTTCATTCAAACTTTGTTGGGTCGTGTCGATATCGTCGACGTGATCGACCAACAGGTACATCTGAAAAAATCCGGCGCCAATTTTGTCGCTTGCTGCCCTTTTCATAACGAAAAAACCCCGTCGTTTTCGGTTAGCCAGACTAAGCAGTTTTACCATTGTTTTGGCTGCGGCGCTCATGGGACGGCTCTCGGCTTTCTAATGGAATACAACGGCTTGCCGTTCGTCGACGCGGTCAAGCAATTGGCGGAAGGCGTGGGACTTCAGGTGCCGCAGGTGGATAATAAAGAAGCCGATGCGCGGCGCAAAGGCGACGTCGATCTATCGGTGATTTTGAGCCAGGCGGTGAAATACTATCGCGCCCAACTCAAAGAATCGTCGACGGCAATTGATTATTTAAAGCACCGCGGCCTATCTGGGCAGATTGCCGCGCGGTTTGGTATCGGCTATGCGCCCGATGGGTGGCAAAATCTCGCGGCTGTCTTTCCTGAGTATGAATCTAAAGCGCTGGTGACGGCCGGCCTGGTGATCGAAAGCGATAGTGGCAAACGCTATGACCGCTTCCGCGATCGTGTGATGTTTCCGATTTGGAATCAACGCAATGAAGTGATCGGTTTTGGCGGGCGCGTGCTTGATAAGGGTGAGCCGAAATATTTGAACTCGCCGGAGACGCCGGTGTTCGAAAAAGGCCGCGAGCTATATGGCTTGACGCAAGCGCTGAAGGCGATTCGCGCCTCGGGCAAGGTTATCGTTGTAGAGGGTTATATGGATGTGGTGGCGTTGGCGCAACACGGCGTCGAATACGCCGTCGCGACTCTCGGGACGGCGACCTCGGCGACCCACATTCAGCGTCTTTCGAGGTTGTCGGAGCACATTATTTTCTGCTTCGACGGTGACGCCGCTGGGCGCCGGGCTGCATGGCGCGCGCTGGAAATCAGCCTACCGCACCTAACTGACGGCAAGGAAATCGGTTTTTTGTTTTTGCCGGAAGAACATGATCCGGACAGCTATATCCGCTACCATGGCCGAGATAAATTTGAGCGAGCGCTTAACGAGGCGATTCCGTTATCATCTTATTTGATGCAAGAATTGCAGCAGGGGCAAGATTTGCACAAAGAAGAAGGCCGCGCCGCATTGCTGCAAAATGCCAAACCGATGCTAAAGCAAATTGCCGCGCCGCTTTTAGGCCTAATGTTGCGTAAGCGCTTTGCCGAAATCACTGGTATTTCTAGAGAGGAATTGGACGACTTGCTGGAAATCAAGAATCTCCGCGCCGCTAAACGCGTCGCCGAAAAGCCCACGCGGCGCGGTAGCTTACCCTCGGCGGCGATTCAGTTGGCAGCCGTGATTCTCGCTTCCCCTCAACTGGCCCTGGAGTTCGACCTAAAAATAGAATCCGACGCCACGGCCGATCTAAAATTTCTTTCGGTATTAATTGATTTTTGCAGCCGCCATCCCGATGTCGGTACTGCGGGCGCGATCGAGGCGGGACTAGCGGATCTAGCCCAGCCGCAGCAATTAAGTGCGGCTGTTAATCATTTGGCCTGGATGGAACAACTAAATTTCACGCCGCAACAGATAGAACTGGAATTCCGGGATGGATTGGCCAAAATGAAAAAGGAATTCGAAAAAAAGTTCACTGAAGCGCGCTATCGGACCGCCAAGACAACCGCGGAGCTTAAAGTTACCGTGGCGCCGAATACGAAATAACCCTTAACAAACCGGCGTGAAAAGGTCTCTCAAAACGAGTATAATTGAGGGTTTTCCCGCCGCATCGAAGAGATCAAGCATGGCAGCGAACATTAGCAAAGCCGAAGCCAGGAGAGCCGAAGCCCGAAAAGCCGAGGCCAAGATGGAGGCCAAACCGGTCGACATCGAAACTCAGCGACTCCGACTCAAAAACCTCATCGTGCTCGGCAAAGAGCGTGGGTTTTTGACCTACGCCGAGATCAACGATTCCCTGCCGGACGACATTGTCGACGCCGAGCAGATTGAAGGCGT